>DATJHJ010000058.1:0-65677 GCA_035494015.1 Acidimicrobiales bacterium | reverse complement strand
CGCCAGCTCGACGCCCAGGTGGCCGAGCTGGCGGCCCAGAACGCCGCCCTCCGGGACCGCACCGCCCAGCTCAACACCGATGCCGAGATCGAGCGGCTGGCCCGCCAGTACAACCTGGTCAAGCCGGGCGAGGAGGCCTATTTCATCCTCCCCCAGCCCGGCGGGACTGCCCCTCAGGCCGAGGCGCCGGCCGCCACCCCGCCGGCCAAGCCCTCGCCGTCGCTGTGGGAGCGGCTGAAGTCGATCTTCTAGGCCCGACGGCGCCGGTGGCAACGTTGCCTACGCTGGTCGGCGTGGGCAGGCTGCGTATCGGGACGAGCGGATGGTCGTACCCGGCGTGGGTCGGGCCGTTCTACCCGCCGGGCACCTCGCCCGCCCGCATGCTCGGCGTCTATGCGGGTTCGTTCGATACCGTCGAGGCCCACGCCACCTACCGCCGCCTGCCTGCGGCCGCGGCGCTGGAGCGGTGGGCGGCCGCCGTCCCCGCCCACTTCCGGTTCGCCCCCAAGGCCCACATGGGCATCACCCACCGGCGGGACCTCGACGCCGTGGAGGACCGGGTGGCCGCCTTCCTGGCCGCCCTGGCTCCGCTGGGGGACCTCCGGGGCCCGGTTCTCTTCTCGCTCCCCCACCTGGAACCCGATCTCGGCCGCCTCGGCCGCATCCTCGACGCCGTGCCCGCCGGCGTGGCGTCGGCCTTCGAGCTGGGGCCGGCCTGGAGCACGCCCGCCGTGCTCGACCGGCTGGACGCCGGGGGCGCCACCCTCGTCGCCGTCGACGCCGACCCGCCCCCCGTCGGCCCCGTGGCCTACGTCCGGCTCCGCCGGGGCGCCTACTCCGGCCCCGAGTTGGACGCCTGGGCCGAGCGGCTGGCCAAGGTCACGGCCGACGGCCGGGACGCCTACGTCTTCCTCAAGCACGACGACGTGGCCACTGGGCCGGCGCTGGCCCGCGAGCTCGGAGCCCGCATCCGTGGATGACGACCGGGCCGCCGTCGCCCTGCTCCTCGGTCGCCCCCCGCAGGGCGAGTTCGAGGTCGTCGTCCGCCGGCCCGACGGCCGGCCGATGGTGATCCGCAACGCCCCCCTGCTGGCCGACGGCACCCCCATGCCCACCCGCTACTGGTTGGTCGACGACGACCTCCGGCGCGCGGTCAGCACCCTCGAGGCCGGCGGCGGGGTGCGAGCGGCCGAGGCCGCCGTTGACCCGACGGAGGTGGCCGCGGCCCACGCCCGCTACGCGGCCGAGCGCGACGCCGCCCTCCCCCCTGGCCACCGCGGCCCCCGGCCGTCGGGCGGCGTGGCCGGCACCCGCAAGGGCGTGAAGTGCCTGCACGCCCACTTCGCCTGGTACCTGGCCGGGGGCGACGACCCCATCGGTCGCTGGGTGGCGGAGAACCTGTGAACCTGGCCGGGATCGACTGCGGGACCAACTCCACCCGCTTGCTGGTGGCCGACGAGGAGGGCCGAACCCTCGATCGGCTTATGCGCATCACCCGGCTCGGCCAGGGGGTGGACGCCACCGGCCGGCTGGCCGAGGCCGCGGTCGCCCGTACGGTCGCCGTGTTGCAGGAGTACCGCGCCGTGCTCGACCGCCACGGCGTCGAGCGGGTCCGCATGACCGCCACCTCCGCGGCCCGGGACGCGGCCAACCGTGACGACTTCTTCGCCGCCGCCACCGAGGCCGTGGGCGTCACCCCCGAGCTGCTCGGGGGCGAGGAGGAGGCCCGGCTGTCCTTCCTCGGGGCGACGGCCGAGCTGGACCCGGCCGACGGCCCCTTCCTGGTCGCCGACATCGGCGGCGGGTCGACCGAGTTCGCGGTGGGAACCACGTACCCCCCCGAGGGCGTGCTGTCGACCGACATCGGCTGCGTCCGCCTGACCGAGAAGTTCCTGCACTCGGACCCGCCGGCGCCCGAGGAGCTGAGCCAGGCGTTCGACGTGGTGCGGGGCCACCTGGACGACGTCGCCCGCGAGATCCCGACCGTGGTCGACGTGCGCCGCTTCGTCGGCTTGGCCGGCACGGTGACGACGATGGCCGCCGTCGAGCTGGGCCTGGCCGACTACGACCGGGACAAGATCCACCACTTCGTCCTGACCCGCCCCGCGGCCGAGGACGTGTTCCGCACCCTGGCCACCGAGCGGCGCAGCCAGCGCATCCACAACCCGGGGTTGGAGGAGGCCCGGGCCGACGTGATCGTGGCCGGCGCGGTCATCCTGGTGGCCATCATGCGCTACTTCGAGTTCGGCGACTGCCTGGTCAGCGAGGCCGACATCCTGGACGGGCTCGTCGCCTCCTTGCGCTAATGGGGGTCCACCGCCTTGAGGATCGGATCCAACAGGCTGTGGCCGAGCCACCGGCAGGTCAGCACTCTCTCGCGCAGGGCCTTGAGCCTTAGACCTAGATCGTGCGCTTGCCGGTCGGTGAGGTGGACCTCCGACAACTGGTGGGATGACGTGCCTCGAGCACTGAACCATTAGCGAGCTGCTGGTCACCTCGGGCTCTGATATCCGAAGACGACCAGGAGGTAGCGGTGGGGAAGGTGTTCGTAGGCCATGACTGGGCCGAGGCCCATCACGACGTGCACGTGGAGGACGAGGAAGGGCGCCGCCTGGGCAAGGCCCGGCTGCCCGAGGGCGTGGAGGGCGTGGGCCGCTTCCACGAGCTGGTGGCGCCCTTCGTGGAGGACCCGGCCGAGGTGGTGATCGCCACCGAGACCGACCGGGGGCTGTTCGTCGGGGCGTTGGTGGCCGCCGGCTACACGGTGCTGGCGGTGAACCCGATGTCGACGTCGCGCTATCGGGAGCGCCACTCGACCTCGGGGGCCAAGTCCGACCCCGGCGACGCCCGGGTGCTGGCCGAGCTGGCCCGCACGGACGCCCACAACCACCGGCCGATCGCCGGCGACAGCGACCTGGCCGAAGCGGTGAAGGTGCTGGCCCGGGCCCATCAGTCGATGATCTGGACCCGCCAGCGCCAGACCAACCAGCTGCGCTCGACGCTGCGGGAGTTCTATCCCGGGGCCCTGACCTGCTTCGATGACCTCGACGGCGGCGACGCCCTAGCCGTGCTGGCCGTAGCGCCCACGCCCGTCCTCGGCCGGAGCCTGTCGCGCTCGAAGATCGCTGCGGCACTGCGCCGGGGAGGACGCCAGCGCCGAGTTGAGGAGCGGACTGAGGAGATCCAGGCCGCCCTGCGCGCCGACCAGCTCGCCGCTCCCGATGTCGTCTCCCAGGCCATGGGGACCACCGTGGCCGCCCTGGTGGGGGTCATCGCCGAGCTCAACGCCCAGATCGCCAACCTCGAGGAGAGCCTGGCGGAGCGTTTTGAGAGGCACCCGGCCGCCAAGGTCATCCGATCCCTGCCAGGACTGGGGATGATCCTCGGCGCCCGGGTGCTGGGCGAGTTCGGGGATGACCCGAACCGGTATGCCGACGCCAAGTCTCGCAAGAACTACGCCGGCACGTCGCCCATCACCAAAGCTTCGGGCAAACACCGCGTCGTCCTGGCCCGCTACGCCCGCAACCGACGCCTCGCCGACGCCTGCTACCTGTGGGCCTTCGCCTCTCTCAACGCGAGCCCTGGCGCCCGGGCGTTCTACGACGGCCGGCGGGCCGCCAGCGACACACACCACCGGGCGCTACGAGCCCTGGCCAACCGACTCGTCGGCATCCTGCACGGCTGCCTCCGGCACGGAGTCCTTTACGACGAGGAGACCGCATGGGGGCACCGCATGGAAGAAGCCGCTTGACACGTACGGCCCGTGGGATGTCTAGGTAGAGTCCGGCGGTGGCCCCCGGCCCCCTTCCCACCCAGCTCCGCGGCCGGCGGATCCTCCTGCGGCCCCTGGTCCTGGCCGACTTCGACGCCTGGCGGGAGGTCCGCCAGCGCAGCCGCGACTGGCTGGTCAAGTGGGAGCCCAAGCCCCCGCCCGGCCAGCCGGACGACACCGAGAGCAAGCCCGCCTTCAACGCCCGCTGCGGGGCGCGGGAGCGGGAATGGCAGCTCGGGACCGGGTACGGCTTCGGCATCTTCGTCGACGGGGCCCTGGCCGGCGAGATCAACCTGTCCGGCGTGCAGCGGGGCCCGTTCCAGAACGCCTACGTCGGCTACTGGATCGACGAGGCCCAGGCCGGCAACGGCTACGTCCCCGAGGCCCTGGTCGCCCTGTCCCGCTTCGCCTTCGAGGACCTGCGCCTGCACCGCATCCAGGTCGCCATCATCCCCCGCAACCGGGCCAGCCGCCGGGTCGTCGAGAAGCTCGATCTGCGCGACGAGGGCGTCGCCGTGCGCTACCTGGCCATCAACGGCCGCTGGGAGGATCACATCCGCTACGCCCTGACCGCCGAAGAATGGGCCGAGCGCGGGGCCCAGCTCGTCGACCAATGGATCGGCCCCGCCCCCGGCCCCGTCCTCCGCCTCCGCCAAAGGGGCTCGTCCTAGACCGAGCGTGCAATCTCGTGGACCTGAGCCACACGATTGCACACTCGCCGTCAGGCCGGCCGTGGCATTTGCGTCAGCGAAGCTGACTGTTTTTAGATGTAGCCCGTCGGGTCGACCGGGTCGCCGTTGACGCGGACCTCGAAGTGGACGTGGGGGCCGGTGCAGTTGCCGGTGCAGCCGACCAGGCCGACGGTCTGTCCCTGGGTGACCTTCTGGCCCGCGGTCACCCGGAAGGCCGACTGGTGGCCGTAGAGCACGGCGATGCCGCCGCCCACGTCGATGATGGTGGCGTTCCCGTAGCCGTCGATCCAGCCCGCGCTGACCACCACGCCGTCGGCCGCGGCCCGGATGGGCGTGCCGGTGTCGGCCCCGTAGTCGATGCCGGTGTGCAGGATCCGCGTCCCGTAGATGGGATGGATCCGGTACCCGAAGGGCGAGGTGATCGGCGCCCCCGGCACGGGGACGAGCAGCCGGCCCGGCGCCTTGGCCGGCGCGGTCGCCGCCTGCGAGCCCGAGCCGCCGCTGCGACCGGCGACGGTCGTGGAGGTCGCCGCCGCCGCGGCCGCCGCCGCCCGCTGGCGGAGGGTCTCGGCGATGGCGTTCGACTGGGCCTGCAGGTCCTCGACCTGGGCCTCGAACTCGTCCTTGCGGGCGACGACCTGGGCCTTCAGCTGGTCGGTCTGGTTGATCTCGGTCTGGACCTGGGCCCGGGCCGCGGCCTGGGCATCCCGACTGGTCTGCAGCGAGGCCTTCTGCGACGCCACCAGATCCCGCTGGCCGGCCGCTTCGTTCTTCGACGCCTCGACCTGCTTGCTCAGGTCGCTGATCTCGTCGCGCAGGTGCTCGGTGGTGGCGATGGTCTCGGACTGGGACCCGACGACGGCCCGGATGTACGACCGCTTGGAGGCCAGATCGCCGACGCTCGCCGCGCCGAGGAGCATGGCGGCGTAGTTCGCGGCCTCGGACTGCCCGGTGTAGGCGGCGATGGCCTGGCGGGCCAGATCCTGCTTGGCCGCGTCCAGGCTGGCCCGGGCGTCGGTCAGCCGGCCCTCGACCGCCCGCTGCTGGGTCTCCAGGGCCGAGAGCTTGGACTGGGCGGTGTCGAGCTGGCGCTGGACACCGGCGATCTGGGTGTCGAAGGAGGCGACCTTGGCATCGAGGGCCTTCTTGCGGGCCGTCGACTCGTCGATCTGGCTCAGCAGCTTCTGCTCTTCGGCCGACGCGGTGTCGACCTGCTGCTGCGCGGCGGTGATCTGCTGGTCGACCTTGTTCTTGTCCGCCGCCGTCTGCGCCCCCGCAGCATTGGCCAGGAGGGGGGCGGTGCCGGTCAGCAGGGCAAGGCCGGCCACGAAGGCCACCGCTCGCGCGGCGACGACCCGCTTTGCCTTCACTTCTGCCACGGTAGCAACACAAACAACATCAGCACCAGCAGCAACTGGGCCGGTTAGACGTCGAGGAAGCGGCTCACGGCCAGGGCCGAGCCGACCGTCCCGACGACCACGCCGACGACCAGCAGCAGGATGCCGGTCCCCGTGACGTCTGAGCCGGTGACGAGGAACTGCTTGAACAGCTGGATGTCGTTGCGGGCGCCGGCGATGCGGCTCTGGATGACATCCCGACCGACCCAGACCACGGCGAACGCCAGGGCGGCGCCGATCAGCCCCTGGAGCAGCCCCTCGAGCATGAAGGGGACCCGGATGAACCAGTTGGTGGCCCCGACCAGCTTCATGACCGCCACCTCCCGGCGCCGGGCGAAGATGGCCATGCGGATGGTGTTCAGGATGAGCAGGGAGGCCGCGGCCAGCAGGACGGCGGCGATGGCCCAGAGCATGATCTGGAGGAAGCTGGTGACCGACACCAGGGCGTCGACCTCCTCCTTGGCGTAGCTGACGCGGAACACGCCGGCGGTGTCGTCGAAGCGTTGGCCGATGACCTTGGTCTGCTCGGCCTCCCGAGGCACGACGCGATAGGACGGGGGAATCTGGTCGACGGTGAGGCTGTCCCGGACGTCGGGCTCGTTGGCGAAGATCTTCTTGAACTCCTCGAACGCCTCCGGCTTGCTCACGTACCGGTAGCTCTTGACCTCGGGCATGCTCTTCAGCTGCCGGTCGACGGCGTCCGACTCGCTCTGGGCCGCGTCGGGCTTCATGAAGATCGACAGCTCCACGTTGCCCTTCCACTGGACCGTGGCCCGGTCCACCCCCCGCTTGACCAGCAGGGCCCCGCC
This sequence comes from Acidimicrobiales bacterium, assembly GCA_035494015.1. Lineage (GTDB taxonomy): Bacteria > Actinomycetota > Acidimicrobiia > Acidimicrobiales > AC-14 > CADCTB01. Next base: position 59,007 of record DATJHJ010000058.1, on the reverse strand, counting down.
GACGAGGGTCAGGGAGACGGCGACGGTGAGCAGGGCGGCCGAGGCCATGGAAACGTTGCGCCGCAGGTTCGACACGGTCTCGCGGAAGACGTACTCGACGTTGAGAGCCATGAGCTAGCGCTCCTCTGACGGTGCCGGCTGCGGCGGCGGGGTTGGGGCCCCGCCGCACACAGCGGGCGCGATGCGAAGCATCCGGGTGCCCGCTGTCATGTAAAGGCTCCGTAGACGCCGCGGGCTTGGTCTCTCACCAGGACGCCGCGGTCGAGCTCGATGACGCGGCGACGCATGGTGTCGACGATGGACGAGTCGTGGGTCGACATCACCACGGTCGTACCGGTGCGGTTGATGCGGTCGAGCAGGCGCATGATCCCGACCGACGTGCTGGGGTCCAGGTTCCCGGTGGGCTCGTCGGCCAGCAGGATCAGCGGCCGGTTCACGAAAGCCCGGGCGATGGACACCCGCTGCTGCTCGCCACCGGACATCTCGTTGGGGAAGTGGTCCCGCTTCTTGGTCAGCCCGACCAGGTCGAGCACCTGCGGCACCTGCTGGCGGACGACGTGGGCGGGCCGGCCGATGACCTCCAGGGCGAAGGCCACGTTCTCGTACGCCGTCTTGTTGGGCAGCAGCTTGAAGTCCTGGAACACGCAGCCGATGTTGCGCCGCAGCAGCGGGACCTTCCAGGAGCTGAGCTGGCCGATGTCCTTGCCGGCCACCCAGATGCGGCCGTTGTCCGGCTTCTCCTCCTTGATGAGCAGGCGGATCAGCGTCGACTTGCCGGAACCCGTGGGCCCGACCACGAACACGAACTCCTGCTTGGCCACGTCGAGCGACAGATCCTTCAGCGCCACGACGTTGCCCTTGTAGGTCTTGCTGACGTTACGGAGACGGATCATCCGCGAGTCGTCCTCGGGTCCGTGCGACTCCCCCCCCGGGGCCCCACGCCATGGCTGGCAGGAAGCACGGGGGGCAGCTTAACGACGGTGCCTGTCCGGCGCCAGTACCGCCGGCGACCTATGACTGCGCGGGGAGACAGAAGGTTACGCCGCCGGCCGCTTGCGCCAGCGCAGGTAGGCCTCCATGAAGCCGTCGAGGTCCCCGTCGAGCACGGCGTCCACGTTGCCCGACTCGTGGCCGGTACGCAGGTCTTTCACCATCTGGTAGGGCTGCAGGACGTACGACCGGATCTGGCTGCCCCAGGCCACTTCGCGCTGCTCGCCGGCGATCTCGTCCAGCTCCCGCTGGCGGTCCTGGCGGGCCTTCTCGGCCAGCTTGGCGCCCAGGATCTTCATGGCCACGTCCTTGTTCTGGTGCTGGCTGCGCTGGTTCTGGCAGGACACCACGATGCCCGTCGGGAGGTGGGTGATGCGCACCGCCGAGTCGGTCACGTTCACGTGCTGGCCCCCGGCGCCCGACGACCGGTACGTGTCGATCCGCAGATCCTTCTCGTCGATGGCCACCTCGTCGGTGGCGTCCTCCAGGAACGGGACCGCTTCGAAGGACGCAAAGGCGGTGTGGCGCCGGGCCTGGGCGTCGAACGGCGAGATGCGCACCAGCCGGTGCACCCCCTTCTCGGCCAGCAGCAGCCCGTACGCGTACCGCCCCTTCACGATGAAGGTGGCCGAGGTGATCCCCGCCTCCTGCCCGGCCGTCACCTCCTCCAGCTCGACCGAGAACCCCCGCCGCTCCGCCCACCGCAGGTACATCCGCAACAACATCTCGGCCCAGTCCTGGGCGTCGGTCCCCCCGGCACCGGAGTGGACCTCGCACACCGCATCGAGCTCGTCGTGCTCCCCCGAGTACAACGACCGCAGCTCGAGCGCGTCGAACTCCCGCGTGAGCGAGGCGACGCCGGCCAGCACCTCCCCCTCGACCGAGTCATCCGACTCCTCCCGGGCCAGCTCGTAGAGCGTCTCCACATCGGAGAGCCGCCGCTCCAGCCCATCGAGCAGATCGATGTCGTCCTTCACGAGCGCCAGCTCCGACGTCACCTTCCGCGCCTGATTGGGGTCGTCCCAAAGCGACGGCTCCGAAGCCAACTTCTCCAGCTCAAGCAGCCGAGCCCGCTTCCCATCCAGCCCAAAATCCTTCGACGATTCAGAGAGCCGCCGATGCAACTCCGACAGCTCAGCCGACAGGTCGCGCACTAGCGACCGTCACTAGGAGCAGAGGCGACGGGTGGCCCGTACGGAGGGGTCCCCGCCCCCGAGCGCCAGCGAGGGGGTGGGGAGGAGCCGTGAGGGACAGGCCCCGTCGCCGGGGGCGCGATCACTTTCCGTGACAGACCTTGAACTTCTTGCCCGACCCGCACCAGCACTTCTCGTTCCGCCCCAACTTCTCGTGCTCACCCTTGACGACCGGCGCCTGGGTGACCTCCTCGGGCGCGGCCGCCGGAGCGGCCTCGCCGTCCTCGGACGCCTGGCGCTGGGCCGCCAGCTGCATGCCGTTGCCGGCCCCCGCGGTGGACGGATCCTCGGGCCCCGAGGTCTGGACGTTGCGGACGTCGGGCTGGGCCGACGGTTCCACGACCACGTCCAGGTGCATCACGTAGCGGATGAAGTCGTCCGAGATGGCGTCGATCATCTGGCCGAACATGTCGTAGCCCTCGCGCTGCCACTCGGTGAGGGGGTCGCGCTGGCCCATGGCCCGCAGGTTGATGCCCTCTTGCAGGTAGTCCATCTCGTACAGGTGCTCGCGCCAGCGCTGGTCGATGATGGAGAGCATCACCCGGCGCTCGATCTCCCGCATGACGTCGGGGCCGAGCGACTCCTCGCGCTGCTGGTAGTACTCGACGGCCTCGTTGACCAGGCTCTCGCGGATCTGCTCGGCGCTCTTGGCCTCGGCCAGCTCCTCGACGGTGAACGCGGTCGGGTAGTAGGCGCTGACGTCGTGGACCAGGTTCTCCAGGTTCCAGTCCTCGGCGAAGTCGTTGGGGCAGAAGATGGTCACCTCGCGGCCGATGACGGTCTTGAGGTGCTCGAGGGCCTCCTCGCGCAGGTCGGCCCCTTCGAGGATCTGCTGGCGGCGCCGGTACACGACCTTGCGCTGCTCGTTCATGACCTCGTCGTACTTGAGGACGTCCTTGCGGATCTCGGCGTTGCGGGACTCCACCGTCCCCTGCGCCTTCTCGATGGCCTTGGTGACCATCTTGGCCTCGATGGGCACGTCGTCGGGGAGGGCCTTGCCCATCACCCAGCTCATGGCGCCGGTGGCGAACAGGCGCATCAGCTCGTCTTCAAGCGACAGGTAGAACCGGCTCTCGCCCGGGTCCCCCTGGCGCCCGGCCCGGCCCCGCAGCTGGTTGTCGATCCGGCGGCTCTCGTGGCGCTCCGTGCCCAGCACGTAGAGGCCGCCAAGGCTGCGGACCTTCTCGCCCTCGGCCGAGCACTCCTCGGAGTACTTGGCGAACAGCTCCTGGTAGCGGGCCTGGCCCTCCTCGGAGTCGAGGAGCAGGCCCTCGGCCTGGACGTCGACCTCGGCCAGGCCCTGGGGGTAGCCGCCGAGGATGATGTCGACCCCGCGACCGGCCATGTTGGTGGCGACCGTCACCGTGTGGAGCCGCCCGGCCTGGGCCACGATGGTGGCCTCCCGCTCGTGGTGCTTGGCGTTCAGCACCGCGTGGGCCACGCCCTTCTTGTCCAGCAGCCGCGACAGGCGCTCGGACTTCTCGACGGAGACGGTGCCGACCAGGACGGGCTGGCCGGTCTCGTACCGCTCCACCAAGTCGTCGACCACGGCGTTGAACTTGGCCTCCTCGGTCTTGTACACGAGGTCGGGCTGGTCGATCCGGATCATGGTCCGGTGGGTGGGGATGGGCACGACCGGCAGGTCGTAGGTGTGGGCGAACTCGGCCGCCTCGGTCTCCGCCGTGCCCGTCATGCCGGCGAGCTTCTTGTACATGCGGAAGTAGTTCTGCAGGGTGATGGTGGCCAGCGTCTGGTTCTCGGACTTGATCCGGACCCGCTCCTTGGCCTCCACCGCCTGGTGCAGCCCCTCGGACCACCGCCGGCCCTCCAGGATGCGGCCGGTGAACTCGTCGACGATCTTGACCTCGCCGTGCTGCACGACGTAGTCGACGTCCCGCTTGTACAGCTCCTTGGCCCGCAGGGCGGCGAGCAGCTGGTGGACGTAGTTGGACGACAGCTCGTCGTACAGGTTCTGCACGCCGAGGGAGCGCTCCACCTTCTCGATGCCGGGCTCGAGGGGGACGACGGTGCGCTTCTCCTCGTCCACCTCGTAGTCCATGTCCCGGGTCAGGGTGCGCACGATGCCGGCGAACTTGTAGTACAGGGCGGCGGCGTCCTGGACCTGGCCGCTGATGATGAGCGGGGTCCGGGCCTCGTCGACCAGGATCGAGTCCACCTCGTCGACGATGGCGTACTGGTGGCCCCGCTGGACCATCTGGTCCTTGGACATGGCCATGTTGTCGTACAGGTAGTCGAACCCGAACTGGTTGTTGGTCCCGTAGGTGATGGCGCAGGCGTAGGCCTGGCGCTTGAGGTCGAAGTCGTCGATCTCGGCCACCCGCAGGCCCACGTCGAGCCCCATCCAGCGGTGGATCCGGCCCATCCACTCCGAGTCCCGCTTGGCCAGGTAGTCGTTGACGGTGATGACGTGGACGCCGCGGCCGGACAGGCCGTTCAGGTACACGGGCAGGCTGGAGACCAGCGTCTTGCCCTCACCGGTCTTCATCTCGGCGATCCAGCCGAAGTGCAGGGCGGCCCCGCCCATGAGCTGGACGTCGTAGTGGCGCTGGCCGATGACCCGCCGGGCCGCCTCGCGGGTCACGGCGAACGCCTCCAGCAGCAGGTCGTTCAGGGCGTCGTCGAGGGCGTCGCCCTCCAGGCCGTCCAGGCGCTCCCGGAACTCCACCGTCTTGTGACGCAGGTCGTCGTCCGACAGGGCCTGGATCTCGGGTTCCAGGGCGTTGATGTCGGGCACCAACGTCTGCAGGGCCTTGAGCTTCTTGCCCTCGCCGGCGCGCAGGACCTTGGTCAGGATCGACATGGCCTCCAGTGTACCGGCGAGCGCCCCCACAGCCGCCGGTCAGGCCCCCGGATCCGGGGTTCCCGGCCGCCGATGACGGGCCGCCACCGCTCGCTCGGGGCAGAATGCGGCGGTGGCGGAGATCGACAGGGCCGTACGGCCGGCACCCGACGAAGACCGGACTCCGATCGACCTCGGCGGCCTGGTCCGCGGCCTCCGCCGGCTGCGGGCGCTGGCGGACCGGCCCCGGGATGCGCCCCAGCAACTGGCGCTGTTCGGCGCCGCCCCGACCCTGCCCGGACCGCGGTCGCTGCCCTTCCTGGGCCGCCGGCGATCGGCCGCGTTCCCGGTCCTGCCCGGTGCCGAGCCGATCCGAGCCGACCGCTGGGCCCGCTACCTCCTCGTGGCCGTCATGGCCGGCTACATCGCCCTGTTCAGCTTCTGGACGGTCCGCAACCACCGTGGCTTCGGCACCTACGCCTTCGATTTCGGCATCTACGACCAGGGCCTCTGGCTGCTCAGCAAGTTCAAGAGCCCGTTCGTCACGGTCATGGGCCGCCAGCTGTTCGGCGACCACACCTCGTTCATCCTCCTGCCCCTCGTCCCCGTCTACTGGCTGCTCCCCTCCGCCGGCGTCCTGCTCGTCAGCCAGGCCGCCGCCCTCGGCCTGGGCGCCCTGCCCACCTTCCTCATCGCCCGGGACAAGCTGCGCGACGAGATGCTGGCCGCCCTGCTGGCCGCCGCCTTCCTCCTCCAGCCCGCCCTGGGCTGGACCAACCTCGAGCACTTCCACCCCGACGTCTTCGAGGTGCCCCTGGCCCTGTTCCTCCTGTGGTTCATGACCAGGCAGCGGTGGATCGGCTACTTCGTCTGCCTGGGCCTGCTCCTGATGGTGAAGGAGGACGTTGTCCTCTTCGCCTTCGCGCTCGGCATCTACGTGGCGGTGAAGCACGACCGCCGGGTCGGGCTGCTCACGTCCGGGCTGTCGCTCCTGTACGCCCTCGTCGCCCTGAAGGTGATCCTGCCCCACCTCAACGGGGTGGGCACCCTGAACGGCTGGCGCATCCCCTTCGGGGGCCCGGTGGGTTTCCTGCGCACCCTGGTTGCCCATCCGGGCCGGGTTATCGCCTACATGACCGCGGGCAAGCGCCTCTGGTACGCCTGGCAGCTCTTCGTCCCCCTCGGGCTGGTCGCCCTCGCCGCCCCCGGCGTGCTGCTGATCGGCATCGCCGCCCTGGGCTCGAACATGGTCAGCACGTTCGTCTACCAGTACGACATCCACTACCACTACACCACCCTCATCCTGCCGGTGATCATGGTGGCCACCATCTACGGGGTGGCCCGCTGGCCGGCCCGCGCCGACCGCCAGAAGCTGGTCGGCCTGGTGCTGGCCGCCTCGCTCGTCACCGCCTACCTGTGGGGGCCGACCCCGCTGGGCCGCCACGAGGCGTTCATCGCCGATCCCCGGTCGGCGACGGTCGCCAGCTTCCACCAGGCCGCCCGCCTCCTGCCCGCCGACGCCGTGGTTTCGACGTACTACGGCTGGCTCCCGCAGATCGACCACCGGGAGGAGGTGTACATGTTCCCCACGCCCTTCAAGGCCGCGTACTGGGGGACGTTCAAGCAGGAGGGCCAGCGCCTGCCCCAGGCCGACCGGGTCGAGTACCTCCTCCTCCCCAGCAGCCTCGACCCCGAGCCCAAGGCGGTGTTCGACACCATCCGAGGCAACTTCGACGTGGTCTACGACCAGGCCGGCGTCATGCTGCTGCGCCGCAAAGCCTGACCGGACCGGGGGCTAGGCGGGCATCCCCATCTGGTGGCGGACCCCCCCGGCGAGGGCTTCGATGTTGGACGTCTCGCACGTGCCGTCCCCGAAGTGGCTGTGGGAGCCCGCCGGCTTGACCTCCCCGGCCTCGGCCGTCGGGGTGCCGAAGACCACGCTCGAGTAGGGCAGGTCGTTGCAGCTGCCGAGCGGGCCGCCGTACCACTCGGTCCACATGACCGACCACGAGTCCAGGTTGCGCCAGTGGCCCGGCACCCGGATGCCCCCCAGCTCGTGGACCTCGCCGGTCGCTTCGTCCCGGATCAGGCCGGCCCACCACCCGCCCCCGGGGGTGTACACCCGCAAGCCGTACGCCCGCCCGGCCTGCCACTGGTAGGGAATGCGGCAGCTCCACCCCGTGCCCTCACCACCGAAGCGCGTGGTCCCCGGTCCCTCGGCCTCCACTGCGTCCCAGATGGAGAAGATGGCCATCTTGCCCAGGCTCCCGTCGGCCCGGTTGCCCTTGGTCTGCAGCCCGATGTAGCCCCCCTCGCCGCCGATGAGGCGGAACTGGTGGGCCCAGAAGTAGGTGGCGTCCGGGCCGGGGTCGACCTCGGGCAGCACGACGTGCTCGAAGCTCTTGTAGCCCGCCTGCAAGGTGCGGGCGAACGACGTGGAGGGCGGCCAGCGCCACTCGGTGTAGGTCTGTCGAGGGGTGGGCGACGGCCGGAGCCGGCTTCTGAACGCGCTCAGGTGGCGGGCTCGATCTGGGAGCGCAGCTGCAGCTTGGTCAGGATGTTGGAGACGTGGTTGCGCACCGTGCTCTCCGACAGCCCGAGCTGGGCGGCGATGAAGGCGTTGTCGTGCCCGAGGGCGACCTGCTTGAGCACCGCCACCTCCCGGTCGGTCAGCCGGGGCGAGGTCGACGGGTCTTCCAGGGCCTTCGGCTGGGCCGAGAACTCGGCCAGGAGGCGGGAGGCCAGGGCGGCGGAGAGCAGGCTCTCGCCGGCGTAGACCTTGCGGACGGCGTCGGCGACCTCCTCGATCGAGACCTCCTTCAGCAGGTACCCGTTGGCCCCGGCCTTCACCGCGCCGTACAGGTCGTCCTGCTCGTCGCTGACGGTGAGGACGATGATCCGGGTGGTCGGGAACAGCTGGCGGATGGCCCGGGTGGCCTCGATCCCGCCCATGCGGGGCATGCGGACGTCCATGAGGACCAGGTCCGGGGCCAGCTCCTCGACCCGGGCCAGCGCCTCCTGGCCGTCGGCCGCCTCGCCCACCACCTCGATGTCCTCCTCGGCTTCGAGGACCATCTTGAGGCCGCGGCGGAACAGCTGGTGGTCGTCGGAGATGACGACGCGAATAGGGTCGGCCCCGCCGCCGGTAGCCGCAGCACTCACTAGCTGGCGTCGATCAGTCCGACATCACCGTCGTTGCGGCGGTAGACGACGGCCGCCACGCCGGTGTCGGCGTTGGTGAAGAGGTAGAAGTCGTGGCCCAGCACGTCCATCTGCAGGGCCGCCTCCTCCGGCGTCATCGGCTTGATGTCGAACTGCTTGGTCTTGACGATCCGAGCCGGGCCTTGCTCCTCGTCGGTGGAGTCCTCGTCGCCGTCCGACCCGCCCGGGGAGTCTACCTGCTGGCGTCTCGGATGGGTCCGGCTCATAAGCCGGCTCTTCAGCTTCTCGATCTGGTGCTCCAGCTTGTCGACCACCCGGTCGAGCGAGGCCAGGGAGTCGGCGGACGCGGCCTTGGCTCGGATGATCCGGCCGTGGCCCCGCAGGGTGACCTCGCACACCTCCTTGGCCGAGATGCGCGGGTTGCGCTCCTCGGAGAAGTGGACCTCGGCCTGCTCCCACCCCTCGTGGTGGCGGGCCAGCCGGCTGACCTTCTCTTCGGCCGCGCCCCGGAGGCGCTCCGTGACCTCGACATTGCGACCCCGCACGGTCACTTCCATGGTTCGCTCCTGCTGTCGACCATGGCCGAGTGTACGTGCCGGCGACGCGGTGGGGTCCGGGCCGCGGCAACCACCGAGACGCCGGCCGCTCCCGCGTCGCGCAGCGTCCGGGCCGCGGCGGCGACGGTGGCGCCCGTGGTGACGACATCGTCCACCACCAGGACGGTCAGGCCGTCGAGGGCGCGGCGAGCGGCGAACGCCGGCCCCTCGTACCGGGCGACGGCGTCCCGGCCGGTCTGGCCCGGCCCAGGCCGCCGCCGCAGCAGCCGCGGGCACGGCAGCCCCAGCTGGCGGGCGACGGCCCGGGCCAGCAGTTGCGCCTGGTCGAACCCCCGCTCCCGCAGGCGCGCCGGCGTGGTCGGCGCCCAGGTGACCACGTCGGCGGGACCGTCGACGATGGCGGCCATGCCCCGGGCCAGGAACGGGACCGAGCTGCGGGCGTTGCGGTACTTCAGCCGGGCCACCAGCTCCCGGCCCGCCCCGTCGTAGGCCAGCAGGGCGGCGCAGCGGTCGACCCCCGCCGGCGCCGGCAGCGAGGGAGCGCGCTGGAGCAGGGCGGCGCAGCCGGCACAGGGCGCCGGCCCCGTCGCCCCGCACACCGGGCAGGCGGTGGGGATGAGCACCCGCGAAAGACTACGAAGGGGGTAGGACAGTGCTTCTGGCGGCGGGCACCCGGGTCCTACGGACCACGCCCGCCGCGTGCCGGTGGGGGCCCCTGCCCCACCGGCGAGCCGGAGGGCGGGCACCGGCACCCGGGCGGTCAGGTGCCGACGGTCCAGCTGCTCAGGTACTCGACCTGCTCGGGGGTCAGGGTGTCGATGACCACGCCCATGGTCTCCAGCTTGAGGCGGGCGATCTCGGCGTCGATGTCGTGGGGGACGTCGTAGACCTTGGGCTCCAGGGCGCCCTTCTGGGCCAGGACCCACTCGGCGGCCAGGGCCTGGTTGGCGAAGCTCATGTCCATGACGGCCGCGGGGTGGCCCTCGGCCGCGCCCAGGTTGACCAGGCGGCCCTCGGCGATGACGAGGATGCGCTTGCCGTCGACCAGGTACTCCTCGGCCATGGCCCGGGCCATGCGCCGCTCGGACGACATCTTGGCCAGGGCCTCGAGGTCGATCTCGATGTCGAAGTGCCCGGAGTTGGCCAGGATGGCCCCGTCCTTCATGACCTGGAAGTGCTCGGTGCGCAGGACGTCGCGGTCGCCGGTCACGGTGATGAAGATGTCGCCGATGCGGGCCGCCTCGGCCATGGGCATGACCCGGAAGCCGTCCATGACCGCCTCCAGGGCCCGCAGGGGGTCGACCTCGCACACGATCACGTTGGCGCCCATCCCCCGACCCCGGTCCGAGACGCCCTTGCCGCAGTAGCCGTAGCCGGCCACGACCAGGGTCTTGCCGGCCAGCAGCACGTTGGTGGCCCGGATGACCCCGTCCAGGGTCGACTGGCCGGTGCCGTAGCGGTTGTCGAACATGTGCTTGGTGTCGGCGTCGTTGACGGCGACGATCGGGAACTTGAGGGCGTTGTCGGCCTCCATGGCCCGCAGGCGGATGACCCCGGTGGTGGTCTCCTCGGTGCCGGCCAGGACGTCGGCCACCTGCTCGGGGCGCTCGCGGTGGAGGCGGGAGACCAGGTCGCAGCCGTCGTCCATGGTCATCTGGGGGCGGGCGTCGAGCACGGCGTCGATGTGGCGGAAGTAGGTCTCGGTGTCCTCGCCCTTGATGGCGAAGGTGGCGATCCCCTCGTGCAGGGCCAGCGAGGCGGCCACGTCGTCCTGGGTCGAGAGGGGGTTGGAGGCGCAGGCGACCACGGTGGCCCCGCCGTCGCGGAGGGTGCGGAGCAGGTTGGCCGTCTCCGTCGTGATGTGCAGGCAGGCGCCGATGGTCACGCCCTCCAGCGGCCGCTCCTTGGCGAAGCGCTCGCGGATGCTGGTCAGCACCGGCATGTGGCTGTCGGCCCAGGCGATGCGCTGGCGGCCGAGCTCGGCGAGGGCGGGGTCGGCAATGTCGTGCGACACCTGGTCGGTCATTCGGGAGCTCCTTGATCTTCGCCCGCGGCGGTCGCCAGGGCGCTCTTCATCTGTTCCTGGGCCGGGATCGGGCCCGGGTCCACGCCTTCCTGGAAGGCCATGTGCAGCGACGTGACGTTACCGACGAGGATGAGGTCGAGGAGCTGGGCCAGCTCGCCCTCCCCTTCGGCCTGGACCTCCTCCACCGAGGAGACGACCTCGTCGAGCATCTCGGCGGTGAGGTTGAAGCGGTGCATCACCTGCGGGTGCTCGAAGTCATGGCGCAGGTTGACGAGGGTGAACATCTGGCGGGTCAGGTCGCCGTGCTGGCCCCAGCCCGAGATCTCGTTGTGGCACAGCTCGGACTGCATGTTCCAGAACGCCGGGCACTTGGCGTTCTCGTTGACGTCGGTCTTCCACCGCTGGGCGGCCACCGCCCCCAGGCCCCCGCCGCCGTGGATCAGCGGCATGGTCCGCCCGATGCGGCGGGCCAGCTGCTGGGCGATGTTCTCGGGCTTGGCCAGCTGGTCCCGCCGGGCCTTGAGCTGGGCGACGGCGGCGTCGATCCAGTAGGTCGCCCCCGGGAACAGGCCGATCTCCTCCAGCACGACGAGGGGCGGGATGGCCAGGGCGCCGAGGCCGGCGCGGGGCTGGGGGATGTCGTCGGGGACGCCGATCATCGGCACCCCCCACGACTCGGCCAGGTGGCCCAGCTCGCCGCCGCGCGTCACCGCCACCACCCGGGCGCCCTGCAGCGCCGCCGCGGTCACCGCTTCGACCGTTTCCTCGGTGTCGCCGGAGAACGAGATGGCGAACACCAGCGTCCCCTCGTCGACGAAGGCGGGCACGTGGTAGCTGCGGAAGACCAGCACGGGCAGGGGCAGGTACGGCCCGGCGGCGGCCATCAGCACGTCGCCGGCGATCCCGCTGCCGCCCATGCCGAGGACGACGACCTGCTCGATCTCCTCCCGGTCGGGAAGGTCTTCCAGGCCCCGGGCCCCCTCGGCGGCGGCGGCGACCTGCTCGGGCAGGGCCAGAGTGGCGTCGAGCATCCCTTCGCTGTCGACGAACGGCTCCGTCTCGGTCACTGCAGTCAAGACGCCTCGAAGGTCGGGCGGATGCCGTCGGCCTCGGCCTTGGCCGTGAGCCGGGCGTGCTCCTCGTCGGACACCGTCTCGGCCTCCTCGATGAGCATGACCGGGATCCCGTCGCGGATGGCGTAGCGGCGGTGCAGCCGCGGGTTGTAGAGGGCGTCCTCGTCGGCGAAGTAGAGGAGCGGCCCCTTGTCCTCCGGGCAGGCCAGGATGTCGAGCAGCAGCGGGTCGAGCGCCATCACGCCTCCTTGACGACGGCCAGGACCTCGGCGAGGTGGGCCTGGCACGACGCGGGGTCGGGCGCCTCCAGGTTGACCCGCAGCAGCGGCTCGGTGTTCGAGGGGCGCACGTTGAACCACCAGTCTCCCAGGTCGACGGTCAGCCCGTCCTCCCGCTCCTGTTTGGCGTCGGGGAAGGCGGCGGCCACCTTGTCCACGGTGCCGGCCGGGTCGGCGACCTCGACGTTGACCTCCCCGGAGTCGGCGTAGCGCTCCAGCGGCTTGCGCAGCTCGGACAGCGGCTCGGGCACCCGCGACAGCTCCTCCAACACGAACATGGTGGCAATCAGGCCGGAGTCGGCCCGGTAGTTGTCCCGGAAGTAGTAGTGGCCCGAGTGCTCCCCGCCGAAAACGGCGTCGGTCTCGGCCATGACCGCCTTGATGAACGAGTGGCCGACGCGGGTGCGGATCGGGCGCCCGCCGTTCTCCTCGACGATCTCGGGGACGGCCTTGGAGCAGATCAGGTTGTAGATCACCGCCGCCCCGGGGTTCTTGGCCAGGATGGCCTTGGCCACGAACGACGTGGTGGTCGACCCCGACAGCGGCTGGGCCTTCTCGTCGATGAGGAAGACCCGGTCGGCGTCGCCGTCGAAGGCCAGGCCGACATCGGCGCCCACCTCCAGGATCCGGGCCTGGAGGGCCTTGAGGTTCTCCGGGTTGATGGGGTCCGGCGGGTGGTTGGGGAAGGTCCCGTCCAGCTCGGCGAACAGGATCTCCAGGTCGAACGGCAGGCCGTTGAACACGGCCGGGGCGACCAGGCCGCCCATCCCGTTGGCGGTGTCGGCCACCACCTTGAGGGGGCGCAGCGCGGTCACGTCGACGAAGGACCGCACGTGGGCGGCGTAGTCGTCGAGCAGGTTCAGCTCGGACACGTGGCCGACGGCGCCGGGGTGCGGCGGGGGGCCGCCCTCGGCGACCATCTTCTTGATGTCGGCCAGCCCGGTGTCCTGGCCGACCGGGCGGGCGCCGGCCAGGCACAGCTTGATCCCGTTGTACTTGGCCGGGTTGTGGGAGGCGGTGAACATGGCCGCCGGGGCGGCCTGGGAACCGGCGGCGTAGTACGCCAGGTCGGTGGAGATGAGGCCCAGGTGGACCACGTCCGCCCCTTGCGACATGGCCCCGTCCGCGAACGCGGCGGTCAGTTCGACGCCCGACCGGCGCATGTCGCGACCCACCAGGATGCGGGGGGCGCCCGTGAACCGGGCGAAGGCGGCGCCCACGGCCCGGGCCAGCTCAGCGTCCAGTTGGTCGGGGACGACGCCCCGGATGTCGTACGCCTTGAAGATGGAATCCAGCATCAGCACCGCCCTGACCCTAGTTGGGCCAGGATGTCGGGCGTGATTACGGTGGTGATGCCTGCGCACGACGAGGAGCCGTTCATCGCCGGGGCCGTGCGCGACGTGGCCGAGGGGATGCGGGCGCGCGGGGGCGAGTTCGAGGTCATCGTGGTCGAGAACGGCTCCACGGACGCCACCGCCGACGCGGCCAAGGCCCTGGGCACTGAGTTCCCCGAGCTGCGGGTCCTGTCGCTGGGGGTCCCCGACTACGGCAAGGCCCTGCGCATGGGCTTCCTGGCCGCCCGGGGGGAGGTGGCCGCCTTCTTCGACGTCGACTACTACGACCTGGCCTTCCTCGACCGGGCGGTGGCGCTCATGGACGGCCCCGGCGGGCCGGCGGTGGTGGTCGGCTCCAAGCGGGGCGAGGGGGCGCTGGACACCCGACCGTGGCCCCGGCGCATGGTCACCCTGGTCTTCTCCACCATCTTGAAGGTCGGCTTCGGCCTGGGCGTGTCCGACACCCACGGCATGAAGGTCCTGCGGCGCGAGCCGCTGGTCCCCCTCGCCGAGGCGTGCAAGTTCGGCACCGACCTGTTCGACACCGAGCTCATCCTGCGGGCCGAGCGGGCGGGGTTGCGCTCCGGCGAGGTGCCGGTCGTGGTGCAGGAGCTGCGGCCGTCGCGCAGCTCCATCGCCCGGCGGATCCCCCGGACCATGGCCAACCTGGTCAAGCTGCGGGTCACCCTGTGGCGCGAACGGACCTGAGGGGACGGGCGGGTACGCTGCTGCGCATCCCATGACGGACGCCCCTGCCACGCCCGCGCCCGCACCGGAGCCCCCGAAGGTCGTGATCATCGGCGCCGGGCCCGCCGGGCTCACCGCCGCATACGAGCTGGTCACCCGGTACGGCATCACCTCCACCGTCCTCGAAGCGGACTCGGTCGTGGGCGGGATCAGCCGCACCGTCGAGCGCGACGGCTGGCGGTTCGACATCGGCGGCCACCGCTTCTTCACCAAGGTGAAGGAGGTGGAGGCGTTCTGGCACGAGGTGCTCCCCGACGAGGACTTCATGCTGCGGCCCCGGATGAGCCGCATCTACTACGAGGGCAAGTACTACGACTACCCCCTGAAGGCCTCCAACGCCCTGAAGAACCTGGGCGTCTGGGAGGCGTTCCTGTGCGTGATGTCCTACGTGTGGGCCCGCATCCGCCCGCCGAAGGACCAGTCGACCCTGGAGGGCTGGATCGTCGCCCGCTTCGGCTGGCGCCTCTACAAGCACTTCTTCAAGACCTACAACGAGAAACTGTGGGGGGTCCCGGTCAACAAGCTGCCGGCCGACTTCGCCGCCCAGCGCATCAAGAACCTCTCCTTGTGGAACGCGGTGGTCAACGCCCTGCTGCCCAAGCGGAACCAGAAGGAGATCACCTCCCTCATCGAGGAGTTCCAGTACCCCAAGTACGGGCCCGGGATGATGTGGGAGCGGTGCCGCGACCTGGTCGAGGCCAAGGGCTGCACCGTGCTGATGGAGACGCGGGTGGTCGGCATCCGCCACGAGGGGGGGCGGGCCGTCGCCGTGGTCGCCGAGGGGCGGGACGGCACCCGCACCGAGTACCCCTGCGACCACGTCATCTCGTCCATGCCGATCTCCCAGCTGCTCAAGGCCTTCGACCCGCCCCCGTCGGCCCGGGCCTTCAAGGCGGCCGACGACCTGCGCTACCGGGACTTCATCACCGTCGCCCTGGTCGTGCCGGAGAAGTACAGCTTCCCGGACAACTGGATCTACGTCCACGCCAAGGCGGTGCAGGTGGGGCGCATCCAGAACTTCGGCTCGTGGTCGCCCTACCTCATCAAGGAGGGCCGGACCTGCCTGGGCCTGGAGTTCTTCGTGTTCGAAGGCGACGAGACGTGGGACAAGCCCGACGAGGAGCTGATCGAGCAGGGCAAGCGGGAGCTGGGGATCCTGAACCTGGTCGACCCGTCGAAGGTGGAGGCCGGCTACGTCGTGCGCATGCCCAAGGCGTACCCGTTCTACGACGAGCACTACAAGGCCAACGTGGCCCGCATCGTCGACTGGCTGGACGACTGCGCCCCGAACGTCCACCCCGTGGGGCGCAACGGCATGCACCGCTACAACAACCAGGACCACTCCATGTACACGGCCATGCTCACGGCCGAGAACATCGCCACCGGCTCGACCCACGACGTGTGGAGCGTCAACGTCGAGGAGGAGTACCACGAGGAGTCGCACCGGTCGGGCTCGCGCGGCACGGGCCGCGACGCCCCGGTCATCCCCCGGGCCCACTACCCGGAGGACCATCCGGTCCACAAGCCGGTGAGCTGAACCCCCCGCCCCCGGCTTACGTCGGGGGGAAGCGGATCAGGCCGGGGTGCTCGAAGTTCTTCGGCAGCTTGACCGGCCGGTTGTTGTCCCGGCGGGCCAGGTCCAGGGTGCCGAGGATGCCCTGGCACTTGTCCTTGAACGTCCGGTAGCCGGGGGCCCAGACCACCCAGACCGTGCCCGTACGACCGGCCTTGTCGAGGAGCAGGTTGGCGAAGGCGGTGGGGTCGGCGGCCTTGTTGGTGGCCGCGTAGTCGACCCAGTCGACCAGCTGGGGGCCGGTGCGGCGGGGGAAGGTGAGCTGGTCGGCCGGGAAGGCGGCGGGCAGGAGCCGGCTGACCGACGGGCCCAGCTGGTCCGGGCAGTAGGCCACCACGTCGCCCGCCCGCACGCCGGCCTTCAGCGCCGCCGCCACTCGGGGGGCCGAGGTCCGGTCGCCGAAGACGTTGGGGGCGATGCCCCAGAAGCCGAACACCACGGCGGCGGCGAGCAGGCCGTAGCGCACCCGGCGGTCGAGGAACACCGTGATCCCGAGGGCGGCCAGCAGGACGATCATCGGGAACAGGACGGCGGCGTAGCGCACGGCGAAGGCCGAGCCGCCGGCCACGGTGGCCAGGATGGCCACGGCCAGGGTGCCGAACCCGGCGATGGCCAGGTGGCGGCCCCCCGGCCGGGTCCGCAGGTCGAGCTCGATGCGGCGGTTGTCGACCCCCCGGCCGAGCAGCGCCAGGGCGATGAGGGCGTAGGTCAGCATGCCGAGCACGAGCCCGGGGTCCCAGTAGCCGCTGGAGAAGGCGAAGACGGTGTCGATCATGTTGCGCAGCCGGCCGCTGCCGCCCCACGGGGTGCCGGTGTGGGCCAGCTGGTACAGGAACGACGGCACCCACGGTACGAAGAGCAAGGCACCCACGGCCATGGCCAGCAGGCCCCGCCGCGCCCCCTCCCGGGCCGGCGACGGCCCCCGCAGGGCCAGGGCCGCGAAGATGGCGCCCACCACCGCCAGCAGGTACAGCGACCAGTAGTGCGACAGCAGCAGCGCGGCCGTCACCGCGCCCACGCCCACCGCGGCCCGCCGGGACCGCGGCCGGTCCAGCAGCTCCCGGGTGGCCAGGTACCCGACCAGGACCAGGAAGGCCACCATCGAGTACATGCGGGTCTCGGTGGCGTAGCGGACGGCGAAGGGCGAGGCGGCCAGGAGGACGAGGGCGGCCCAGGCCACGGGCCGGCCCCCGACCCGGCGGCCGGCCAGCCACATCAGCGGCAGGGCGGCCACCGCGAACAGGCCGGGAAGGAACCGGACCGAGAGGTTCGAGTCGCCGAACACCCGGATCCAGCCGTGCAGGAGCACGTAGAACAGCGGCGGGGCGCCGTCGTGGCGCAGGGCCTCGGGGAGCTGGCGGAGCGGGACCTTGGCGATGGCCACCGTCTGGGCTTCGTCCAGCCACAGGGCCGAGACCGTGGCGAACCGCACAACCACGCCCAGGGCGACGACGAAACCCACGGCCAGCGCCGGCCAGGGCGTGGGCGCGGGCGAGGGCCGGGCGGGCCGGGGCGTCCCGGCCGGGGCGACGACGCGTTCGGAGGCGGGCGCCTCGGTCAGATCCTCCACGAAGTACGGGCCCGGCGCCTCAGCTGCCCCGGTCGAGCACGGGCACCGACGGGCGGGACGGCGCCGGGGCGGGCGACAGACGGCCCGTGTCCTCGGCCACGTCGGCGGGCTCGACGTCGGGCTGCGGGTCGTCGAAGCGCACCGGCCCGTACCGGACGAAGGCGACGGCCAGGGCGATACCGCCCAGGGTGAGCAGGTAGCCCAGCCCGTCGACCGGGGTGTACCCGTAGTGGAGCTTCACGTGGGTGGACGTCGGGATCACCACCATCAGGTTGGGGGTGACCCGGTACGGCCCCTTGGCCCCCGACACCTTCCAACTCGGGAAGTAGGACGCCTTGACCAGCACCGGTGAACCGACGCGATCGACGTCGAAGCTGATGTCGTTGTCATCGGACTTGATCTTGCTCACCACCGCCGGATCCACCGGCTGGCGGGTCGGCGTGTCCACCGTCGTCGCCGCCCCGACCGTCTTGGACGTCGACTTGGTGGTGTGGGCGGCCACCCGCTGCCACTCCTTGGGCCCCGAGGCGGCGAGGAACACGTCCTGGGCGTTGAAGTCCTCGTACCAGTCGACGCTCATGTTCATCCACGGCACCTCGCCCCTGACCGGCCCGGTGACCACCGCGGGCTGGAACTTGAGCGGCGTGACCATCTCGGACCCGCTGACCTCGTAGATGATCCACTGGCCGCTGCTGGCGATCCGGCGCAGGTCGCGGTCGGCGTCGGCCTGGGCGACGGCCTCGGGCGAGAAGGCCATGTAGTAGCGGGCCCCCAGCAGCTGGAGGTGCTTGACCCCGTCGGCCACGTTCAGGCCCGGGTAGGGCAGGTCGCGCATGGGGTTCGACGGGGCCTTGGACAGCTCGGCGGCCGAGATGAAGTGGTAGGGGACGGTGGCCGACGACTCGAAGTAGAGCCCTTCCATCGACCCGATGCAGCTGTCGGTCCAGTAGGGCAGGAGCATGAGGGCCATCGGGGTACCGAAGCGGTCGAGGCCGGACTCGTACTCCCAGTGGGCCCGGCCGCAGCCCTCGGTCTTGCCCACTTGCGCCATGGTGTCGATGAGCGCCTTGTACTCGGGGTAGGCGGCCTTGCGCTCGTAGCCGGAGTAGTTCCACTTGGCCCAAGACGGTATGAAGCTCACGTCGGTGGTCTTGGGCTTGGGCAGCCAGCTGGGCAGCACGCC
The DNA here is from genome assembly GCA_035494015.1 of Acidimicrobiales bacterium. Lineage (GTDB taxonomy): Bacteria > Actinomycetota > Acidimicrobiia > Acidimicrobiales > AC-14 > CADCTB01. Next base: position 40,521 of record DATJHJ010000058.1, on the reverse strand, counting down.
GAGGGGCAGGCCGACGAGCATCCACGCCGCGAACGCAGCCACCACCGGGGTGAGCAGCCGCCCGAGGGGCGACGGGTTCTCGGGGTCGGTGGCCAGCCAGCGGCCGACCGCCGGGCCCAGCTCGGTGATGGCCACCCCGCCGAGCATGTACAGGCACAGGTACCAGAACGGCAGCACCCGGGCGTTCCAGAGCCGCCCCTGGGGGGCGATGACGAACAGCACGCCGGCGATGGTGGCCATGCCCAGGAAGAACAGCCCCGTGCGCCGCCGGTTGATCACGCTGGTCACCGCCCCGCCCAGGGCCAGGACGAGGAGCCAGCGCAAGTTGTGGGGGAACAGGTTCTTGCTGTACTCGGTGATCTTCTCCCAACCCATGTTGTTGGCGTAGGGGAGGCGGAAGAAGAAGGGCACCGACCAGAAGGCGGCCAGCAGGGCGCCGACGGCGAGGGCCCCGCCCAGGAACACCGCCCGGCGCCGGCCCGGGCGCAGCAGGTAGAGCACGCACGCCCCGATCACCGCGAACACCGTGGGCAGAAGGTGGCACAGCCCAGTGATGGCCAGCAGGACGCCGGCGAGGGCCCGGTGCTTGCCGGTGTCCAGGCCCCGGGCCACCACGCCCAGGAACAACAGGGCGAAGGACAGGCTGATGGAGAAGGCGAACTCCCCGGCCAGGGTTGACGGGATGTTGCCCCCGTAGATGGTGAAGCCCCGGTCGAACAGGAAGGGCACGGTGGCGATGGCGAGCATGGCCGGGCCCGGGAACCGCATGCCCGACAGCCGCCCGAACGCCCACGCCGCCACCGGCAGGGTGAGCAGGCCGAGGATGGTGACCAGCTTGAACGCCACCCCGTAGGGCAGGACGAAGCTGAGGAAGGCGATCATGACCGCCGGCAGCGGGAAGTAGAACTGGTAGGCGGGGAAGCCGTCGTACCAGTCGGGAGCCCAGCCGGTGATGCGGCCCTTCGGCAGCAGATGGTCACGCAGGAAGGCCGGGCCCCAGACGTGCGAGCCGGTGTCGCCCCCCGCCGGGGTGGTGTGGGCGAAGATCAGCCCGGGCTGGAGCTGCATGAAGGTGAAGATGACGGCGGCGGCGACCACCCCGAAGGTGATCAGCCCCTGCCACGACGGCGGGGTCTGCAACCGCTCCCGTACGGACTCCGCCAGGCGCTCACGCGCCTCGCCCACCGAGGGCCAGCTGGTGCGGGACATGCGCTCTATCTTGTCATCCCACTCTGCAGCGCCGGGATCGCGAGCCCGTACCGGTGGGGTGCCTGCCGCTATTTCGAGGCGACGAGCTCCAGGACCGACGGCAGACTGACCGGCACGCCGGCCTTGTCCCACCAGCGGCTCTCGCACGCCGGGCATGAGTGCATGGTGACCACCTGGTCACGCAGGCGCAGGCCGATCTCGATGAGATCACGGGACCGACACGTCGGACAGGTCATGGTGGAACCCCCTTTTTCTGCCTCCCAAGGCAGGATACGTATCGACATGCGCGCACCTGCACTTGAGGGACCGCGTGGATCCCAGTGGAAAAAGTGTGGAACCATGGCCGCGCAACAACAGTCAAAGGCGGTTATGAGGATCGAAATGCGCGCGACGGGACTCGGGAGAGCGGTGACGGCCATGGCCCTGGCCCTGGTCGCCTGCTCGTCGGCCGATGGCGGGGGCGGCAAGCTACAGGCCGCACCGGGGCCGAGCACGGCCGTGACCGTGCCGGTCACCGAGACCTCCACCAGCACCAGCACCAGCACCACCCAGGCGGCCACTACCACGACCACCGCGGCGCCGGTCAAGGACGTCGAGGCGTCGGTGCCCAAGGTGCTCGCCCTGCAGCAGCGGCTGGCCGAGCTGGGCTACGACGTCGGCACGCCGGACGGCAAGCTCGGCGCCCGCACGAGCTACGCGATCATGGCCTTCCAGAAGGTGGAGGGCCTGAGCCGCGACGGCGTCGCCGGTCCCCAGGTCGAGGCCGCGCTGGCCACCGCGTCCAAGCCGGGGCCCATGGTGCCCGGCGGCGCGGCCACGCGGATCGAGATCGACGTCGCCCGCCAAGTGCTGTTCCACTGGGTCAACGGATCCCTCGCCCGCATCCTGCCGGTGTCCACCGGCTCGGGGGAGCGCTACTGCGTCGACGGCGAGTGCGACGTGGCCGTCACCCCCGGCGGCTCCTTCCGCATCGGCCGCAAGGCGGAGGGCCTGGAGGTCAGTCCCCTCGGCGAGCTGTGGTGGCCCATGTACTTCAACGGCGGCATCGCCATCCACGGGTCCCCGTCCATCCCGCCCTATCCGGCCTCGCACGGCTGCATCCGCATCCCGATGTACGCCGCCCCCACCTTCTACAACGAGGTCGGGGCCGGCACCCGGGTGATGGTCCTGAACAGCCCGGAGGCGCCGGCGCCGCCGGACGAGGGCAAGGCCGTCCCCAACGCCGTCGCCCCCCCGGACACCACGCCGACCACCGTGCCCGCGCCGGCGCCGACCACCACCACGCCGCCCGTCGAAGCCACCACCACCACCACGACGGCGCCCGCCGTCGACCCGTCGGCGACCACGACCACGACCGCGCCGACCACCTCCACGGTCTCGACCCTGCCGGGCGGGGTCCCCTAGCCGGCGGGGGCCGCTACCGGGTGGCGGCCAGGTACAGGATGGTCAGCAGGTTGAACAGGGCGTGGGCCACGATGCCGGGGCCCAGCCGTCCGGTGCGCAGGGCCAGCATGGCCAGCGCGGCACCGAAGACGGTGAGGCTGACGATGACCAGGATCACCGCGTCGGCGGGGAGGGCGCTGCCGTGGGCCAGGCCGAAGGCGACGGCGGCCAGGGCGACGGCCCAGCCGTCGGGGAGCCGGCGCTGCAGCGAGCGCAGGAGCAGGCCCCGGAAGAACAGCTCCTCGACCAGGGGGGCGCCGACCGACACCGACAGGACCAGGATGATGAACGCCGGTCCCTTGGTCTCGTCCATGAGGTCGCGCACCGGCCCGGACACCTCGGGCTGGCCGAGCAGCGGGCGCAGCAGGTAGCCCAGCCCGGGCAGGACGATCAGCTGCACGACCACGGCGACCATGGCGCCCAGGCCGATGTCCGACCACCGGGCCTTGAACCCGAAGTCCTCGGCCAGGCTCCCGGTCCCCTTGCGGTGGCTGGCCAGGAAGACCGAGCCGAGCATGCCCGTCCACAGCCCGACCTGGCTCAGCGCCTGGCCGGTGAGATCGAGATCCTTGTCGCCGGTGATGGCCAGCCAGGCGCTGGCGAACAGGGTCGACAGGGCCAGCCCGGCGACCAGCCCCATGAGGAAGTCCCCCACGCCCCAGCGGGGCGGCGGCGGCGCCGCGGTCTGCTGGGGCTGGGGTTCCACTGATTCTCAGGGTAGGCAGTTCCCCAGCGTAGGGAGAGTTAGGAGGCCACCGAGGTCGACATGCTCGAACCGGATCCGGCCCGGCGGTCGTGCGTCGTCCACCCTCTCGGCGCGGACACCTTGTCGGCGTGGCGGGTGCACAAATCGATGGCGGCGGGGTCGGGCTCGCCGAGGTCGAGGACCCACACCGTGCCGCTGGCGTACTGGAAGGTGAGCACGGCGGTGGCCGGGGCCCCGCAGCCCGGGTGGGCGCAGAGGCGCAGGGCGCCGTTGTACGGGCGGAACATCACCCGCACCGTACCGGCGTTGGTCGCCTCCGGCGCGGATGCGCATAGCGGCCTGGCGCGGATGGGCGGGCCCGGTACCGGACGGCTACGGCCTACCATTGCAGACGTGACTCCGCCACCCCCCGATCCGCGCGGCGCGCGCCAGGAACGGCCGCCGGGCGCCCCCAAGCTCCCCGGTACCGGTACCAACTGGCCGCGACCGGTCGTGTGGGTGCTCATCGGCATCGCCCTGCTGGCCCTGCTGGCCGCCCCGGCGATGACCCGGTCGGGCTCGGACAAGATCGACTACAGCACGTTCCTGGACAAGGTGCGGGCCGGCCAGGTGGCCCGGATCGACGTCGACAACGAGACGTCGCACATCAGCGGCGAGTACACCGACAAGAAGAAGTTCACCACCACCGCCCCGGCCAAGATCCCGGACTCGGACATCGCCCTGCTCCGCGACAAGGGCGTCAAGGAGGACTACCACCCCCCGAGCTCCAACCTGATCGGATCGATCGTGGTCTGGGTCCTGCCCATCGGCCTGCTGGTGCTGTTCTGGTGGTGGATGGGCCGGCGGGCCCAGGGCCAGATGGCCGGGATCATGTCGATCGGGCGGTCGAAGGCCAAGGTGTACACGACCGAGAAGCCCAAGACCACCTTCGCCGACGTGGCCGGCTACGAGGGGGTGAAGCAGGAGATCCGTGAGGTCGTCGACTTCCTGAAGTCGCCGGGGAAGTTCCGCGACATCGGGGCGCGCATCCCCAAGGGCGTGCTGCTCGTCGGCCCCCCGGGCACGGGCAAGACCCTGATCGCCCGAGCGGTGGCCGGCGAGGCCGGCGTGCCCTTCATGTCCATCACCGGGTCGGACTTCATGGAGATGTTCGTCGGTGTGGGCGCGGCCCGGGTGCGCGACCTGTTCCAGAGCGCCCGCAAGCAGGCCCCCTGCATCATCTTCGTCGACGAGATCGACTCGATCGGCCGCAAGCGCGGCGCCGGGCTGGGCGGCGGCCACGACGAGCGGGAGCAGACCCTCAACCAGATGTTGTCCGAGATGGACGGGTTCGAGTCGACCGAGGGCGTGGTCATGATGGCGGCCACCAACCGGCCGGACATCCTCGACTCCGCCCTGCTGCGCCCGGGCCGGTTCGACCGCCAGATCGTCGTCCCCCTGCCCGACTTGGAGGAGCGCCTGCCCATCCTGCAGGTCCATGCCAAGGACAAGCGGATGGCCGATGACGTCGACCTCTCGGTCGTCGCCCGGGGCACGCCCGGCATGAGCGGTGCCGACCTGGCCAACCTGGTCAACGAGGCCGCGCTCTTCGCGGTGCGGCGAGGCTCGAAGGACGTCCACATGGACGACTTCGAGGCGGCGCGGGACCGGGTCCTCATGGGCCAGCGCCGCGAGTCCATGGCCCTGTCGGGCGCCGAGAAGGAGGTCATCGCCTACCACGAGGGCGGCCACGCCGTGCTGGCCTACGCCCTGGAGCACGCCGACCCCGTGCACAAGGTGACCATCCTGCCGTCGGGCATGGCGCTCGGCGTGACCCAGCAGCTCCCCCTCGAGGAGCGCCACATCTACACCCAGCCCTACATCGAGGACTCGCTGGTCGTCCGCCTCGGCGGGCGCATCGCCGAGGAGCTGGTGTTCGGCAACGTCTCCACCGGCGCCAACAACGACCTGGTGGGCTGCACCGAGCTGGCCCGCAAGATGGTCCGCGAGTGGGGCATGAGCGACCGGGTGGGACCGATGGCCTGGGGTTCGCAGGGCATGGTCTTCCTGGGCGAGGACCTGATGCACAGCCGGGACTACTCGGACGAGACCGCTCGCGTCATCGACGAGGAGGTCGAGCAGATCCTCCGCCGCCAGGAGGACAGGGCCCGCCAGGTGCTGGGCGAGCTGCGTGGTGGCCTGGATCTTGTGGCCCGCGCCCTGCTGGAGAAGGAAACCATCGACGGTGCCGAGGTGGGTCGCCTGGTCGACCAGGCCGCCGGCCGGGTCGTGCGCCCCGACGCCCGGGCGCCGGAATCCCCCGAAGCCCTCACCCGCGGCCAGGCCTGACCCGCCCCGTCGTTCTGGCTGCAGTTACCCGCGCCGGCGGTGGCTGACTGCAGCCAATTCGCCCGGCACTAGACTCGCCATCGGGGGGCCGGTTCTCGGCCTCCCGTTCGCGACGAAAGACCGAGCCTGAAAACGTTCACCCCTGACGCCGCCGCCCGCCTGGGCGGGCCCGCCTGGTTGCAGGCCCGCCGTGCCGCGGCGGCCGAGCGGTTCGGCGCCGGGTCCCTGCCCGACCCAACCGAGGAGATCTGGCGCTACAGCCGCATCTCCGAGCTCGATCTCGACGCCTACCGGCCGGCGGTCGACGTGGCCGGGGCCAGTGGCGACGCCCCGCCCGCCCTCGTCCCCGAAGGGACCGGCGAGCGGGCCGCCCTCGTCGTGGTGCACAACGGCCGGCCGGCCCGCATCGAGATCGACCCCGCCCTGGCCGCCCAGGGCCTGGTGGTGGCGGACGTGGCCGACCTGCCCGACGGCGACGACCTCCTCGGCCGGCTCACCGTGGCCGACGCCTTTACCGAGCTCAACACCGCCTTCCTGCCCGGGGCCACGGTCGTTCGCGTTCCCCGGGGCCTCGTCGTCGCGCAGCCCATCGTCATCGTCCACCACCTCGACGGCGAGGGGGTGGCGTCGTTCGCCCGGACCATCGTCCTGGCCGGCGAGAGCAGCGACGTGACCGTCATCGAGCACCAGTCCTCCGCCGACGTGCACGCCTTCTCCGACCCGATCGTCGAGCTCGACGTGGGCGACAACGCCCGCCTGCGCTACCTCAACGTCCAGGATCTCGGCGCCCGGATCTTCCAGGTCGGCTACCAGTCGAGCCGGGTGGGACGCGACGCCACCCTCCAGTCGTCCGTGGTCGCCCTCGGGGGTGACTACGCCCGGGTGCGCACCGACTCCAAGGTCGACGGCCGGGGCGCCACCAGCTACTTGACCGCGGTGTACTTCGCCGACGGCAAGCGCATGCACGACTTCCGGACCATCCAGGACCACGCCGCCCCCAAGACCACCAGCGACCTGCTGTTCAAGGGCGCCGTGTCCGACCAGGCCCGGTCGGTGTACTCGGGCCTGATCCGGGTGCGCAAGGAGGCGCGGGGCACCAACGCCTTCCAGACCAACCGGAACCTGGTCCTGTCCGAGGGGGCGGGCGCCGAGTCGGTCCCCAACCTGGAGATCGAGACCAACGACGTGGTGTGCAGCCACGCCTCCGCCGTCGGCCCCATCGACGACGAGCAGCGGTACTACCTGGAGAGCCGGGGCATCCCGCCCGAGGTGGCCGAGCGGCTCATCGTGCTCGGCTTCTTCAACGAGGTCCTCGACCGCCTGCCCCTATCCGCCGAGGTGACCGGGCTGCGGGCCTCCCTGGTCCGCCGCCTGGCCGAACGGGCGTCCGCGTAATGCCCGTCACGCGGGCCAGGCTGTGCACCGTCGACGACGTCACACCGGGCGGGGCCAGGCGGTTCGACATCGGCCGCCATCGCATCTGCCTGGTCCGCATCGGCGACGACTTCTACGCCATCGGCGACCGTTGCAGCCACGCCGACTTCTCCCTCTCGGAGGGCGAGGTGTGGCCCGACGAGCGGGAGATCGAGTGCTGGAAGCACGGCAGCACCTTCTCGCTCCTGACCGGCGAGCCCCAGACCCTGCCCGCCACCCTGCCCGTCCCCGTCTACACCGTCCGGGTGGAGAACGGGGACGTGTTCGTCGACGTGAGCGAGTCATGAGGGGGTCACGTCGGTGAGCACGCTCAAGGTTGCCGGCCTGCGGGCCGGGATCGACGGCAAGGAGATCCTGCGGGGCATCGACCTGGAGGTCAGCAGCGGGCAGGTCCACGCCGTCATGGGGCCGAACGGGTCGGGCAAGTCGACCCTGGCCAACGTCATCATGGGCGGGCCGGGCTACGAGGTCTACGCCGGCACGGTGACCCTCGACGGCGTCGACCTACTGGCCCTGCCCACCTGGCAGCGGGCCCAGGCCGGGTTGTTCCTGGCCATGCAGTACCCGACCGAGGTTCCCGGGGTGTCCCTGGCCGACGCCATGGCCGCGGCCCTGGCCCCCCAGGGCCGGGCCACCGCCGACGTGGCCGAGCTCGTGGCCAGCGAGGCGGCGCGGGTGGGGATGACCCCGGCCCTGCTGGCCCGGCCGCTGAACGTCGACCTGTCGGGGGGCGAGAAGAAGCGCAACGAGACCCTGCAGCTGGCCGTGCTGGCCCCCAAGATCGCCGTGCTGGACGAGATCGACTCGGGCCTCGACGTCGACGCCCTGCGGACCGTGGCCCAGCGGGTGGAGCTCATCACCAACGAGGTCGGCCTCGGGGTGCTGGTCATCACCCACTACAGCCGCCTGCTGCGCGAGCTGCGCCCCGACGTGGTGTCGGTCCTGCGCAAGGGTCGCATCGTGGCCAGCGGCGGCCCAGACCTGGCCGAGGAGCTCGAGTCCACCGGCTACGCCGGCTACGCCGAGGAAGAAGGCGGCGGCGCACCCGGCTGAACCCCGACGTTCTGGCTGCACTTACCCGTCGTATTGGCGGGTAGCTGCAGCCAGAACGTCGGGCTTCAGCCGGCGGTGGGCTTGAGGAGGCCGCCGAGGAGGTCGGGCAGGGTGGGGGGCGGGGTGGCCACCGTCGTGGTCGTGGCCGGGGGCAGGGTGGTCTGTGGCGTGGTCACCGGCTTGGCGATGTCGGGGGCCAGGGGCTCGCCGGGAACGCCGACCACGTGGACGGCCATGTCCTTGTAGACCTGGCTCGGGAACCACTCGGCCGCGCTCATCGGGATGCGGATGCACCCGTGGGACGCGGGATAGGCGGGGACCGAGGTGGCCCCGTGGATGGCGATGCCGCCGTTGAAGTACTGGGGGTTGTACAGCCCGCCGAGGGGCCCGTACTCCCACCCCTTGCCCTGCCGGTAGATCCCGAACGACCCGCCCGGGGTGACGGCCTGGCGGCAGTACCCCTCGGAGCAGAACCGCTGGTTCGACCCGCTGGAGATGGTCAGGACCTTGAGCAGGCTCCCGCCCTTGTAGAGGAACAGGACTTGGCGGGGGATGTCGATCTCCACCCGGTCGGCGTTGCCCCCCGGAACGAGGGCGGGCGGCGGGGTGGCCGTCGAGAGGGCGGCGATCACGTCGTCGGTGGCCCGGCCTGTGCGCTCCATGCCCGTCACCTTCTGGAAGGCGGTCACGGCGTAGGCGGTGTTCTGGTCGTAGACGTCGTCGACCGCCCCCACCTCGTAGTGCAGGCTGTTCAGCCGCTGCTCGAGTGCCGCCACCTCCGGCCCCCGCGCCCCCACCCGCAACCCGGGCGGGACGGTGGTGGGGACGGTGACCCTGGCGGTGGTGGACGACGACGCGGGCGGCGCGGTGGTCGAGGGGGCGGAACGAGCGGCGACCGTGGTCGTCGTCCCTCCGGAGGCGGCCACCAGGGCCCCGTCGGTCCGGCTGGCCGCGCTGGGCGTGCCGCCGGAGCAGGCGGCGAAGAGCACGCCGGCCGCGGCGACCACCGCCAACCACATCCGCCTCGCTCCCCCCATGGACCTCAGTGTCGCGCGCCTCAGTGGGGGATCTTTTCCGGACCTTGGTTCCGGTACGCGGTGATGAAGGTTTCCAGCGCCGTCGTATCAGGCTGCGTACAGAGCAGCCGGCGGTGCCACGCGGTGGCCGCCACCGGTTTGGCCATGGAGGCGCGGGGCACGAGCAGGACGTCCCGGTCGTACTTCGCCGCCAGGGTCTGCAGATCGGTGAGCGTGGCCGGGGTCACGTCCGGCCGGTACCAAATGGCGATGTAGCCGTGCTCCAGGGCGTGGACGATCTGGGCGTCGGGGGGCTTGTTGTCCACGGTGTAGGTGCCGGCCGCGGCCGGGTTCGGGTTGTGGTTGCCGCCCGAGGGGGGATCGGTCTTGTACTGCACGTCCCCGTTCACGTGGTTGTTGCCGGGCCCGGCGTCGGTGTCGGTCTTGGTGTCGTACTTGCAGGACCCGCTGGCCTCGAGCTTGGCGATCGTGCGGTCATTGGAGCGGCGGCTGGCGGAGATCGTGACGACGAGCAGGGCGATCACCGCGACCACGCCCAGGACGACGAGCGCCCGGGTCCGGGTGGCCTTGCGGCGGCGGGCAGTCTCGGCCGCGGCCAGCCGCTCCGCCCGGGTCGGGCCGGTCCTCGGTCGGGCCGCCCCGCCCTTGGCCGTGCCCGGGGCCGGAGCCGGGGCCGCCGCCGGCTTCGGTGCCGGCTTCGCCGGCTGGGCAGGACCGGCCTTCGGCGCCTGGCCCGACCCGGCCTTGGCCGGGGGCTTGGCGCCGGGGCGGGAACCGGTCTGGGGGCGCGGCCGGTTCGGCTTCTTCTTGGTGGCCATTGGTCGAGCGTACCGCCGGGGTCACGTACCATCGCAGTCGTGCTCACCGTCGGGGACAAGGCCCCCTCCTTCGATCTGGACGCCATCGGCGGCGGCGGCTCGGTGTCCGACCCATGGAACGAAGGCCAGGTCGTCCTGGCCTTCTTCAAGACCAGCTGCCCCGTCTGCAAGATGGTGGCACCCATGCTCACCAAGCTGGCCCAGTCGGGCGTACGGGTGGTCGCCGTGGGCGAGGATCCCCCCGAGGACCTGGTCAAGTACAACGAGGAGCAGGGCCAGCGGGTGCTGACCCTGACCGAGCCCGCCCCCTACCGGGTCTCCGAGGCGTTCGGGCTGGAGGCCGTCCCGACGGTCTTCCTCATCGGCCCGGACGGAGAGATCCAGCAGAGCCTCCCCGGCTGGAACCGCACGACCTGGAACGAACTGGCCGCCACCCTCGGGGCCGAGCCCCTCTCCGCGCCCGACGACGGCCTTCGCCCGTTCCGGCCTGGCTGAACGAGTCGCAACACGGACTGACCCCGTGTGGGTCGGCTAGGGAATGACCGCCTCCGTCGGCTGCACCTGCGAGCCGGGCGGGTGGGCGACGTCGTCGAAGGCGGCGAGCAGCCCGGGTCGCAGGACGCGGGCGGCGACCACGAGGGCCAGGAACAGCGCCGCGCACGCCGCCGTCACCGTGCGCAGGCCGAGATGGTCGGCCACCGCCCCCTGGAGCACGGCGCCGAGGGGGTAGATCGTGCCCAGGGCGACCATGTAGAGGCTGAGGATGCGGGCCCGCAGCGCGGCGGGCGCCCGGAGCTGGACCACGGTGCCCAGGCCCGACAGCAGGCCGACGTAGCCGGCGCCCACCGCGGTCAACGCCACCGCGGCCAGCGGCAGCGACGGTGCCGCGGCGTAGACGGCCAGCAGGCAGGGGGCGACGAGGAGGTTGGCGGCCAGGATGCGCGCCCGCCCATAGCGACGGGCCAGGGAGGCCAGGCTGAGGGCGCCGGCCACCGCGCCGACGCCCTGGGCGGTGATGAGCACGGATGTGCCGGTCTTCTCGGCGTCGAAGAGCTTGAGGGCGACGGCGGGGATGAGGGCGATGAAGGGCGACAGCAACAGGGCCGCGACCCCGACGGTCAGGATCGCCGCCCTGCAGCCCGGTTCGGCCCGCGCCCCTCGCGCCCCGGCGGCGATGCGCGCCCACAAGCGCGGCGGCTCCTCCGACCTGGCGGGGGGCGGGAGGCGCACGAACAGCAGGGCGACCACGACTGCGCCATAGGACGCGGCGTTGAGGGCGAACGCCCAGGTGTAGGAGCCGGCGACCAGGACGAGGCCGGCCAGGGCGGGGCCGACGACCCGGCCCAGGTTGAACTGGGCCATCGACAGGGCGCTGGCGCCGAGCAGATCCTCGTTGTCGACCAAGTCGGGGAGGATGGCCTGGTAGGCCGGGAACCCCAGGGCGGTCATGCACCCGCCCCCGAAGACCAGGCCGGTCACGCCCAGGGCCGAGGCGTGGCCGGTCCCGACCAGCACGGCCAGGAGGCAGGCGAAGGCCGTCTCGCCCAGCGTCGTGCCGAGGAGGAGGCGGCGGCGGTCGACCCGGTCGGCGATGGCTCCGCCGACGGGCGACAGCACGCCGACCGGCACGAAGGCGGCGGCGGCCACCAGGCCGGTCCACCGGGCCTCGCCGGTGAGGGTGGTGACCAGCACGCCCACGGCGACGGTCTGGACCCACGACCCGATGTTCGAGACGAGCGCCGCGCTCCAGACCAGGGCGAACTCCCGCCGCCGCAGCGGCCGCAGCGACGCCAACTCGCGGAGCCTGCTCATCGTTCTCGGGCCGCTGCGCTCGCCGGCCTTAGCGGGCCTTCCGGCGGTGGCCTCCGCTGCGCTACGGCGAGGCCGGCAGGCCCGGCCGTCGTGCTCGCCGCTCATCCCCCTTCCTGGTAGCGGGCCTCCAGGCGGTAGTGACGGTCGAGGTCGACGACCCGGTTGAACTCGTCGAAGGCGGTGACCAGCTCCAGATGGTCCCGCAGCGTGCCCTGGTCGGCCAGCACCTGGTAAGCGGTGGCCACGGCGCGGGCCATGGCGAACAGGCCCGAGAGCGGCGAGACGACCAGGTCGAAGCCCAGCTCGTGCAGCTCGGTCGGGGTCAGGAGTGGGGTCTTGCCGGACTCGATCATGTTCGCCACCAGCACCACGCCGGGCAGGGCGTCGTGGATGGCCTGCATCTCCTCCAGCGACTCCGGCGCCTCGATGAAGACGGCGTCGACGCCCAGCTCGGCCGCCATCCGGCCCCGCCGGATGGCCTCGTCCAGCCCGATGGCGGCCCGGGCGTCGGTGCGGGCCACGACGAACAGCCGCCACCGATGGTCCATGGCCGCCTGGAGCTTGCCCAGCCACTCCTCGCGGGGGACGACCTTCTTGCCCGCCATGTGCCCGCACTTCTTGGGCCACACCTGGTCCTCGAGGAAGATCCCGGCCCCTCCCGCCGACTCGTACAGCTCGACCGTGCGGATGGTGTTCAGGGCGTTGCCGCCCCCGGTGTCCCCGTCGACCACGACGGCGCAGTCGGGGATCGTCCGGCACACCCGGCGGGCCACGTCGGCCATCTCGGCCTGGGTCAAGTACCCGAAGTCGGGGAGGCCGAGGAGGCTGGCCGAAGTCGCGTAGCCCGAGAGGAAGCACACCCCGAACCCGGCGTCGCTGGCCAGGCGGGCCGAGAGGGCGTCCCAAACGCCGGGCATGAGCACTGTCTGGCCTGCGGCGAGCAGGGAACGCAGGTGGTTGCCGTCCATGACCGGGCAGCGTACCGACGCCGCCGCCCCTCGGTGGGCTAGGTGGCGAGGCCGCAGTGGGCCTGGGCGTACCGGTTCACGTTGGCGAAGGACGTCTGGAAGGCCGGGTCCGTAAGCTTGTTGACGTCCGGCGTCTTCGTGATGTCGAAGTTGTTCTTCTGGAGGGCGGCGAGAACCTGGCTGGCCGTCGTGGCCACCACCGTGACGTCCGCCTTGATCTCCGCCGGCGCGCTGGCCTGGGCCTGGCGGATGGCGGACTCGGCGTCGGTGGTGGCCGCCTTCAACTTGGTCGGGTCGCCGGCCGCGGGCAGCACGGCGGCGAATTGCTGGGTGTAGGTCACGACGAGCTTGCAGAACGGCGTGCTGGCTTGGTCGTTGCCCCGGACCACGAGCGTGGTGGTCGTGGACGGGATCGAGGGCGGGACGGTGGTGGTGCTCCCCGACGCCGTCTTGTCCCCGGACCCGCTGCTACAGGCGGTGAGGCTCAGGAGGGCGGCCATGCCCGCGGTCACAACCAGTCGTCGCATGTGGCTGAACCTAGCCGCCGTTGCGCGCCAGTCCCGCTTCGTCGAAGGCCTGGGCCAGGGTGTTCCAGGACAGCGTGGCGCACTTGATCCGCACCGGGAACTTGACCACGCCCCGCAGCGCCTCCAGCTCGCCCATGTCGATGCCCGCCGCCGTGGCGTGGCCCGCTTCGGGCTCCACGTCGGCCCCGTCCAGGCCCCGCTCGTGGATCGACATCATGGCCTTGAACGCCCGGATCAGGTCGCGGGTCTCGGCCTCGGTCCGGCCCTTGACCGCGGTCGTCATCATCGACGCCGACGACTGGCTGATCGAGCAGCCCTGGCCGTCGACCTTGATGTCGGCCACCCGCCCGCCATCGTCCAGCTCGACGTAGAGGACGACCTCGTCGCCGCACAAGGGGTTGAACCCCTCGACCCGCAGCGCCGGCGGCGACGGCAGATCCCCCCGGTTCCGGGGCGACCGGTAGTGGTCGAGGATTATCTCCCGGTACAGGTCTTCCAGGCCGGCCACGTCAGGACACCTCCACCCAATGCCGGCGGCCGCTCGAACCGCCGCAGGCGGCCCCTTCGGATGCCGGCCGGAGATCACGGCGAAGGCCGGGCCGGCTCTGCCGGCCGGCCGAAGCGCCTTCAATTCGACCGAACGGAGCGAGCGCAGCGAGCGAGTGAGGTCGACTCATCAGGCTCCGAACATCTCGGCCGCGGCCACCAGGCCGTCGGAGAGGGCTTCGACGTCGGCCTCGTCGTTGTACACGTAGAACGACGCCCGGGCCGTGCTGTTCACGCCCAGGCGGCGCATCAGGGGCTTGGCGCAGTGGTGCCCGGCCCGGACGCACACGCCGACGCTGTCCAGGACCTGGGCCAGGTCGTGGGGGTGGATGTCCGAGTAGGTGAACGACACCACGCCGCCGCGGTCGGCGGGATCGGTGGGGCCGAAGATGCGCAGCGCGTCGCCGTGGCGCTCGGCCAGCAGCGAGAGGGCGTGGCCGGTCAGCTCGGCCTCGTGGGCCCGCACCGCCCCCATGTCCAGCTCGGACAGGTAGTCCAGCGCCGCGCCCAGGCCGATGGCCTCGGCGATCGGCGGGGTGCCGGCCTCGAACTTCCACGGGATCTCGTTGGGCGTCCAACCGTCGAGGCGCACGTCGCGGATCATCTCACCGCCGCCGATGAAGGCGGGCATCGCCTCCAGCAGATCCTCGCGGCCCCACAGGGCGCCGATCCCCGTCGGCCCGCACATCTTGTGGGCCGAGAAGGCCAGGAAGTCGCAGCCCAGGGCGGCCACGTCGGTCACCGCGTGGGGCACGGACTGGGCCCCGTCCACCAGGACCACGGCCCCCGCGGCGTGGGCGGCGTCGGCGATCACCCGCACCGGGTTCAGCGTGCCGAGCACGTTCGACATGGCGGTGACCGCGACCAGGCCCACCCCGTCCAGCAGGCGGTCCAGGTCGTCGAGGACCAGCCGGCCGTCGTCGTCGATGGGCAGGAAGCGCAGTTCGGTGCCCCGCTCCTCCCGGAGCATGAGCCAGGGCACGAGGTTGGCGTGGTGCTCCATCTCGGTGAGCAGCACGGCCTGGTCCGGGCCCAGGCAGTGGCGACCGTAGGACTGGGCCACCAGGTTGATGGCCTGGGTGGCGTTGCCGGTGAGGATCACCCCGCGCGACGACGGGGCGCCGATGAAGCGGGCCACCTTGCCCCGGACCGCCTCGTAGGCCGCGGTGGCCTCCTCGGCGATGCAGTAGACGCCCCGGTGCACGTTGGCGTGGGTGGTGACGTAGTAGTGGTCCATGGCGTCGAGCACGGCGCGCGGCTTCTGCGAACTGGCCGCCGAGTCGAGGAACACCAGCCGGTGGCCACCCGATTGGCGGTCGAGGATCGGGAAGTCCTTCTTGATCCGGGCGACGTCGAGCCGGTTCATGCCCCAGGCGCCGAGGCGGGGCTGCGCCATGCCTCGTACCCCTCCTTCTCCAGCCGGTGGGCCAGCTCGGCGCCGCCGCTGGCCACGATGCGCCCGTCGACCAGGATGTGGACCACGTCGGGCTCCAGGTACTGGAGGATGCGCTGGTAGTGGGTGATGACCAGCACGCCGAGCTGAGGCCGGTCGGCCCGCACCTCCTGTACGCCCTTGGCCACGACCTTGAGGGCGTCGATGTCCAGGCCGGAGTCGGTCTCGTCGAGGACGGCGAACTCAGGCTCCAGGATGGCCATCTGCAGGACCTCGTTGCGCTTCTTCTCCCCACCGGAGAAGCCCTCGTTGAGGTACCGGTCGCCGAAGGCGGGGTCGATGCCCAGCCGCCCCATCCAGGCCATGATGGCCAGGCGCAGCTCCAGGATCGACAGGTCGATCCCCTTGCGGGCCGACAAGGCCTGGCGGAGGAACTGGATGACCGAGACCCCCGGGATCTCCTCGGGGTACTGGAAGGCCAGGAACACGCCCGACTTGCCCCGGACATCGGTGGGCCAATCAGTGATGTCCTCGCCCTTGAAGAGGATGCGCCCGGCGGTGACCCGGTAGTCCGGGTGGGCCAGGAGGGTGTTGGCCAGGGTCGACTTGCCCGACCCGTTCGGCCCCATGAGGGCGGCGACCTGGCCGGGGGCGACCGTGAGGTCGACACCCTTCAGGATCTCGTTCCCCGCCACCTCGACGTGGAGGCCCTGGATCTCGAACACAGGGGTCTCGCTCATGGTGCCAGATTAGCACTACGGCCGTAGG
Source organism: Acidimicrobiales bacterium (assembly GCA_035494015.1). Taxonomy (GTDB): domain Bacteria; phylum Actinomycetota; class Acidimicrobiia; order Acidimicrobiales; family AC-14; genus CADCTB01. The sequence continues at coordinate 24,479 of DATJHJ010000058.1, read as the reverse complement.
GGAAACCCTCCCAACCGTCACGCGCCCAGCAGGCTGTTGTACTCGTCGATGCGGGCGTTGAGGGTGTCCACGTCGCCGTTGTACTGGTTGATGAGCCCGTTGATCACCCCGACGTTGGCGTTGTAGGTCCGGATGTCCCCGCTGGCCCGGAGGGCGTCCTGGGTGCTGCGGAGGGCGTCGATGCGGCCGCCCAGGTCGTCGATCTCCGCCTTCAGCCGGCGCATCTCGTCCTCCCGGGTGCCGAGGGTGCGCTTCCGGGCCGCCACCAGGACCGAGCGGTTGGTGAAGTACAGGGCGTAGTGGGCCTCCAAGGCGGGCGACAGGTTGTCGAACTCCGAGCCCAGGATCGAGTGCATCTCGTTGTCGAGGGTGGGCGTCGACCCGTAGGGCTTGAGCCGCTCCTCCAGCCGGTCGTTGCCGGCCCGGGCCGCCTCCACCTCGGCGTCGACCTGGGCCCGCTCGGCGGCCGGCAGGGCGGCGTACACGGCGTGGAGCAGCTCGTGGGCGGCGACCACGTAGAGCAGGTCGTGGGCCTCGGGCCGGTCCGGGGCCAGCAGGTGGATCTGCCCGGAGGCGTAGCACCCCTGCGTGTGGGTGCGCGGTTCCCCGGGGGTGTCGGTCCGGCTGTCCAGCCCGCAGTTCCGCGTGAACGTGGCCACGTCCTCCACCGCGGGGTTGGCGGCCAGGAAGATCCGGCGGGCCCGATCGGTCATGGTCGTGCTGGCGATCAGGTCGGCCAGGTCGGGCGGCACGGGGACCGTCGTGGTCGTCGTGGTCGCCTCGGTGACGGAGGTCGACGGCGGCGGGCCCGGGGCGGCCCGGTCGGCCGGGGCGGCGCACCCGCCGGCCAGGGCCACCACCAGCACGACGAGGCTCCAACGGCGGGGCACCGCAGCAGAACTTACCGGTGGTCGGGCGCCGGTAATCTGCCGCCAACCCATGACCGATCCCTGGACCTTCACGGGCGACGAGACCCACGCCGCCCCCGAGGGGCCGCTGACCCTGGTCGAGGGGTCCTCGTTCTGCATCTCCGGGCGGGACGGCGACGTGGCCCCCGGCAGCCCCCAGGGCCTGTTCTTCCGGGACACCCGGTTCCTGTCCGGGATCGACCTCCACATCAACGGCGCCCGGCCCGAGGCGCTGGCGGCCGAGCGCACGTCCCCGTTCTCGGCCACCTTCGTGCTGCGCAGCCGCCCCGTGGCCGGGCGGGCCGACAGCACCCTCACCATCCTGCGCTACCGCCACGTCGGGCGGGGCATGCGCGAGGACCTGGTGGTGCGCAACTACGGGGAGGAACCGGCCTTGTGCTCGGTCCAGCTCCGCTTCTCGGCCGACTTCGCCAACCTGTTCGCGGTCAAGGAGGGGCGGGCCCGCCCCGAGGGCCACGTCGACCTGTCGAGCTCCCGGGGCGGCCTGGTCTTCCGCTACCGCAACGGGGCCAGCGAGCGGGGGTTGCGGATCACGTCCAGCCAGCCGGCCCAGTTCGTCTCGGACACCGCGGCCTGGGAGGTCGTCGTCCCCGCCCGGGGTAGCTGGAGCACCTGCCTGCAGTTCACCACGGTCATCGAGGGCGACGACATCGAGCCCCGCTACCTGTGCGGCCAGCCGGTGGAGGCGGCCATGCCCCAGCAGCGGCTCGACCGGTGGCGGCAGGCCGTGCCCGAGATCGACACCGACGACCTCTTCCTCCACCGGGCGGTGACCAAGGGGGCGGAGGATCTGGGTGCCCTGCGCATCTTCGACCCCGACTTCCCGGACCGGGCGGTGCTGGCCGCCGGAGCCCCCTGGTTCATGACCCTGTTCGGCCGGGACTCCTTGCTCACATCATGGATGGCCCTGATCGTCGACCCCAGCCTGGCCCAGGACGTCCTGCAGACCCTGGCCCGCTTCCAGGGGACCGAGGTGGACGCCCGCAACGACGAGGAGCCGGGCCGCATCCTCCACGAGATGCGCTTCGGCGCCGCCCCGTCGCTGTCCTTGGGCGGCGGATCGGTCTACTACGGGACGGCCGACGCCACCCCCCTGTTCGTCATGCTCCTCGGCGAGTTGCGCCGGTGGGGGCTGGGCGCCGACGTGGTCGACAGCCTCCTGCCCGCCGCCGACCGGGCCCTGGCCTGGATCGAGGACTTCGGCGACCGGGACGGCGACGGCTACGTCGAGTACCAGCGGGCCACGGACAAGGGGCTGGCCAACCAGGGGTGGAAGGATTCCTGGGACGCCATCCGCTTCGCCGACGGACGGCTGGCCCGGGCCCCGATCGCCCTGTGCGAGGTGCAGGGGTACGTGTACGGCGCGTACCTGGCCCGGGCCCACTTCGCCGACGAGCTGGGCCAGGTCGACGTGGCCGTCCGCTACCGGGCCAAGGCCGCCGACCTCAAGGCCGCGTTCAACCGGGATTTCTGGATCGAGGAGCGGGGCTGGTTCGCCCTCGGCCTCGACGGCGAGAAGCGCCAGATCGACGCCCTCGGCTCGAACATGGGCCACTGCCTGTGGACCGGCATCGTCGACGAGGAGAAGGCGCCGCTGGTGGCCGCCCGCCTCCTGTCACCGGAGATGTTCAGCGGATGGGGCATCCGCACCCTGGCCACCGACATGACCGGATACAACCCGGTCAGCTACCACAACGGATCCGTGTGGCCGCACGACAACGCCATCATCGCCGCCGGCCTGACCCGGTACGGCTTCGTCGAGGAGGCCCAGCGGGTCATCGTGGCCATGCTCGACGCCGCGGCCTGCTTCGGCAGCCGCCTGCCCGAGCTGTTCGGCGGGCTGGGGCGTGACGAGGTCCCTTTTCCGGTCAGCTATCCCTCGTCGTGCTCGCCCCAGGCCTGGGCCGCAGCGTCGCCCCTGCTGTTCCTGCGCAGCATCCTCCGGCTCGACCCGTGGGTCCCCCACGGCAAGCTGTGGGTCGACCCCGTCCTGCCGGCCCGGACCCGGCACCTCCGGGTCGACCGCATCCCCCTGGCCGGCCGCCGGGTCACCGTCGACGTGGAGGGCGACTCGGTCACCGTCGACGGCCTCGGCCCCGACATCGACGTCGTCCTGTCGCCCCGGGATCCCTTCCCGGCCTGATCAGGGCGGCGGGCACCCGCAGCGGTCCGGATCGCCGGCGGGGCAGGGACCCCCGCCGGCACGCGGCGGGCGCGGTCCGAAGGACCCGGGTGCCCGCCGCCATGAATGTGGTCACCAGCCCCGGTCGATCCACTCCTGGAGGTGGGGGCGCTCGGTGCCGATGGTGGTGTCGTCGCCGTGGCCGGGCATGACGACGGTCTCGTCGGGGAGCACGAACAGGCGCTGCTGGATGGAGCGGATGATGGTGGCGAAGTTGGTGGGGTTGCGGCGGGTGTTGCCCGGGCCGCCCGGGAACAGGGTGTCGCCCGACAGCAGGACCGGCGACCCCTCGATCACGAAGCAGGTCGAGCCCGGGGTGTGACCGGGCGTGTGCACCGCCCGCAGGCGCAGGCGACCGACCTCGATCACGTCGTCGTCGGCGATCTCGAAGTCATGGGCGGGCAGCATGGCGGCGTCGGCCGGGCCGACCCCGACCCGGTGACCGGCGTCGCGCATGGCGGGCACGGCCTGGATGTGGTCACCGTGGCCGTGGGTCGTGAGCACGTCGCCCACGTTGAGCTGGCGGGCCAGGGCGACGAGGATGTCCGGCTCGTCGGCCGCATCGACCAGCACCGCCTCCCCGGTCTCGACGCAGCGGACCACGAACACGTTGTTCACCATGGGCCCGACGACGATCTTGGTGATCTCGACCTGGTCGTCGCTGTAGTGGATCGGCATGGGCGCGAGTATGCCGCGATGCACTTCGGCCCGACTGCTGCTCAGGAGGAGCTGCGGCAGCGGGCCCGGCGGCGGTTCGAGGAGGTCGCCCCCTCGGCCGAGGTCCGCCGGCTGATGGAGACCGAGACCGGGTTCGACCGCGACGTTTGGCGCCAGCTCGCCGCCGAGCTCGATCTCGCCCGCCTGGGGTGGGTGGAGCGGGGCGTGCTGTTGGAGGAGGCGGGCCGCGTGCTGCTGCCCGCTCCCCTGCTGGCCACCGCCTCGACCGCCGGACTCGTCGACCCTGCGCCCCCTGGTGCGGTCGCCACCCTGGCCATGGCCGAGGCATCCGGCCGGTGGGACGAGGGCGCGGTGGAGACGAGGGCCGTCGGCTCGAACGGGAGCGGCTGGCGCCTGGAGGGCCGGAAGTCGTACGTGGTCGACGGGATCGCGGCCGACGTCCTGGTCGTCTCGGCCCGGACCGACGAGGGGGAGGTACGGCTGTTCCAGGTCGACGGCTCGGCCGGAGGCGTCTCGTGTACCCCGCTGGCCACCGTCGACCCGACCCGTAAACAGGCCGAGGTGACGCTCGCCGCCGCCCCCGCCCGGCTGCTGGACGCCTCGTCGGCGCAGGCGGTCGAGCTGGCCGTGGTCGCCCTGGCCGCCGAGCAGGTCGGCGGGGCCGAGCGGTGCCTGGAGATGGCGGTGGCCCACGCCGGTCGGCGGGTGCAGTTCGGCCGGCCGATCGGCAGCTTCCAGGCGGTCAAGCACCTGTGCGCCGAGATGCTCCTGGAGCTGGAATCGGCTCGGGGCGCGGCCTTCTATGCCGCCACGGCCGCAGCCCGGGGTGACGCCGACCTGCCGGCCGCCGCCGCGGTGGCCAAGTCGTCCTGCTCGGACGCCTTCGTGCGGGTAGCCACCGACGCCCTCCACGTCCACGGGGGGCTGGGGTTCACCTGGGACCACGACGCCCACCTGTACTTCAAGCGGGCCCGGTCGTCGGCCCAGCTGTTCGGCGATGCCCGCCACCACCGAGAGCTTCTGGCCCGCCACCTCGATCTCTAGGCCGACCGGGGCCGGCCACTACCCTCGGCGGCCATGGGTATCTTCCTGGGGGCGCTGGCGGTGGCCGCGGTCTTCGCCATCGCCGCCATCGTGGTCGGCCGCGAGGCCCGGCGGCTGGCCACCAAGGCGCCCGGGCGGGTCTTCGAGTTCGAGGACGCGGTGTCCTGGGTCTGCGACCATGTCGGCCCCGAGGTCGCCGCCATCCTGTCGCCCGACGACGTGCGGCGCATCCTCAACTGGCACCTCGAGTTCTTCCGCATGAAGGGGGTCTCCTCCAACGGCCACACCGCCGAGAGCGACGGTCCCGTCGTGGTCAGCGGGGCCGAGACGGTCGATTTCGTACTCATGCGGGCGGAGGCGGCCGGGTCGCCCTACACGCCGGCCCAGATCCACGCCGTCCTCGAAGCCCAGATGGGGTACCTGGAGGACATCGGCGCCGTCGGTCCGGTCGAGGAGGACGACGACGACCTGGCGTGAAAAGTGCCGCCACGTTGGGTCCCGTTTGTGGTTTGATTGGTCTACCGAAGAAAGGAGGTGGTCCACCTGAACGAATGTAGTTTTGGGACCTCGGAGGTGGCTGCCCGCTAACCGGCAGCTGGACCGGGCAGGCGAATCCTCGCCGCCACCGCTCGGAGGAGACGTCCGGGAATTGGTCCCTCCCGGTGCAGTCCGTATCCCCCAAGTCCTTTCCAGCAATCGTTCGTAGCAGGCGAGGGGGCGCGAACAGCGCCCCCTCGTCGCGCCCAGCCGTTGCGGTTCCCGGAGGTGCGCGCCATGCAGTGCGAGATCCAGTCCAGCGGCCTGCGGCTGTCGGGGTTCCTGGCTGAGCCGCCGGCCGCGGTGGCCACGCCCACGCCCGGGCTGATCCTCTGCCACGGCTTCCCCGCCGGTCCCGGGGGGGCGGCCACGTCCGGCCAGACCTACCCCGAGCTGGCCGAGCGCCTGGCCGCCGACACGGGCTGGGTCGTCCTGGCCTTCAACTTCCGGGGCACCGGGACATCGGAGGGCAACTTCTCCCTGTCCGGCTGGCTCGACGACCTCCGGGCCGCCATCGACCATCTCCTGGGCACCGGCGTGTCGGGCGCCTGGCTGCTGGGCTCCAGCACGGGCGGGGCACTGGCCATCTGCCAGGCCGGCGAGGACGAGCGGGTCCGGGGGGTCGCCACGCTCTCCGCTCGCGCCGACTTCGACGACTGGGCCGCCGACCCCGATCGCCTGCTGGAGCACGCCCGAACCATCGGCGTGATCCGCGATCGCACCTTCCCGCCCGACCCGGCGGCCTGGGGCCGCGAGCTGCGGGAGATCCGCCCCACCGCCCTCATCGGCAAGATCCCGCCCCGGCCGGTCCTGCTCGTCCACGGGGCCATGGACGACACCGTCCCCCTGGAGGACGCCCGCGTGCTGGCCGACGCCGCCGGGGACGCCGTCGAGCTCCGGGTCCTGGCCGAGGCCGGCCACCGCCTCCGCCACGACCCCCGCGCCGTGGCCCTGGTCATCGGCTGGATGGAGCGCCAGACGAGCCGGTAAGGGGGGCGCCCCCCACCCGTTTTGGCGGCAGTTACCCGCCCATGGGGTGGGTAACTGCAGCCAGATCGATGAGGCGGCGGAGCGCCCGGGCGTTCGACCCGGGATCGGCGGCCTCGGTGAGCCAGCGGACGACCACGAACCGGCGAGCCCCGGCGGCGAGCATGTCCCCCACCGTCTCGGGCGTGACCCCGCCGGTCACGAACCAGGGTTGGACGGCGGTCGACGCCGCGTAGCGGAGGTACCCCAGGCCCGTCCCCGGCCGGCCGGGCTTGGTGGGGGTGGGGGCCACGGGCCCGACCGACACGTAGTCGACCGGCTCGCCCGCCGCCGCGTCCAGCTCGGCCGGGGCGTGGGTCGAGAACCCCACGATGGCGTCCGCCCCGAGGATGCGGCGGGCCAGGGTCGGGGGGGCGTCGTCCTGGCCGACGTGCACGCCGTCCGCCCCGCACTCCAGGGCCAGATCCGGGCGGTCGTTGAGGATGAAGGGCACGCCGTGGTCCCGGCAGACCTCGGCGGCGACCCGGGCCCGATCGAGCATGGCGCGGGCGTCGAGCACCTTGTCCCGCAGCTGCACCACGTCGACCCCGCCGCGGATGCACGCGGCGAGGAAGGGGGCGAGGTCCGGGCGGTCGGGGGTGCAGAGGTAGAGGCGGCGGTCGCCGAGGTTCACCCGCCGGCCACGGCCCGGACCAGCTCGATCCGGTCGCCGTCGGCCAGGACGGTGGTGGTCAGGTCGGCCCGGGCCACCGGCTCGCGGTTGCGCTCGACCACCACCCACTTGCCCCCCAGGCCGAGATGGGCCAGCAGGTCGGCGACCGTCGCCCCCTCGGCCAGCTCGACGGGGTCGCCGTTGGCCAGCACCTTCACTTCCCGGCCTTGGCCGCCGCCTTCATGGCCTTCTTGTGCTCGCGCACGGCGGCCAGAGCTTCGGGGCCGTCGACATCGGCCACCGAGAAGCGGCCCATCTGCCCGTATAGCCCGGCGACGTCCTCCCACCCGGGTGGGGCCACCCCCATGCGCTTGGCCAGCAGGGCGGTGAAGATGCGGGCCTTCTGCTCGCCGAAGCCGGGCAGGGCCCGCAGGTTGGCGAACAGCTGCTGTCCCGTCTCCGCCGTCGACCACACCCGCTCGGCCTGCCCGTCGAACCGCTCGACCAGCGCCCGGCACAACTCCTGGGCCCGGCCCGCCATCGACCCCGGGTAGCGGTGCAGCGCCGGCGGCCCCTTGAAGACCGCGGCCAGCTCCTCGCCGTCCATGGCCGCGATCTCGGCCGCGTCCAACCGCCCGCCGAGTCGCTCCTTGAGGTCGTACGGGCCGCGAAACGCCTTCTCCATGGGTACCTGCTGGTCGAGCAGCATGCCGATGAGCAGGGCGAGCGGGTCGTCCTGGAGGAGCTGGTCGGCCGCCGCGTCGCCGGTGAGGGGAAGCTTCACGAGCGCCATGGTAAGCCAGCCGCCGGCCCCGTCCGGCGGCTGGTCCCAGCAATCTCTCAGCGCTCTCTCCGAGGGCTCCCAGCCCAGAGTGCGAGCGTCCCCCGGCAGTGGCCGAAGCCCGCGCCGAGCACCTGCACGAGATCGACGTCATCAGGATCCTCACCTTCGGCGCCGTCATCGCCGTCCACGCCATCGCCTTCACCGAGCAGCCGGCCAACCGCCTGGCGGCCGGGGGCCTCATGGTCCTCCAGTTCGGCCGCGAGCTGTTCTTCGCCCTCATGGGCTTCGTGCTCGTCTATTCCGCCCCACGGCGCTACCCCGGGGCCCGGACGTTCTGGCGGCGCCGCTTCCCCCTCGTCGCCACCCCTTACGTGGTGTGGACGCTCGTCTACCGGGCCGACGGCGCGTTGACCGGCCACCCGAGCGGCCACGGCCTGCTCTCGGACCTGCTCACCGGCAACGCCGAGTACCACCTGTACTTCCTCCTCGTCACCATGCAGCTGTACCTGGCCTTTCCGCTGATCCTGCGCCTCGTCCGGGCGACGGCGAGCCGGGCCGGGACCGTCCTGGCCGTGGTGGGCGTCCTCAACGTGGCCTGGCTGGCCGCCCTGCACGACGTCACCCCCACCGCGCCCTGGGCCGCCGCGCTGTGGGGCCGCGCCTACGAGCTCCTGCCCACGTACGCGGTCTACGTGCTGGCCGGGTGCTACGCCGCCGTCCACGTCGACCGCCTGCGCCCCCTCCTCCGCCGCCGGTCACGCTCGCTGGTGGCGGTCGGGTTGGGCTCGGCGGCGCTGGCCGTCGTGGCCTACGCCGTCCAGCTCTCCGACCGGGCGCCCCGGGACGCGGCCGACGTCCTGCAGCCGGGCATGCTCCTCACCTGCCTGGCCGCCACCCTGCTGCTGTCGGTGGCCGGGGCCCGGTGGAGCGACGGCGCCCGCCGGTCGGAGCGACTGGTCGCCGAGGCGTCGGACATCTCCTTCGGTGTCTACCTGGCCCATCCCCTGGTCCTGCAGCTCCTGCTGTCGGCCGGGCTGGGCAACGCCGGCCAGCGCGTTCCCGCGCCCCTCTCGACAGTGGCCGCCTTTCTGGGCGCCGCCGCCGGCGCCATCGCCATCACCCTCGTCGCCCGCCGCACACCCCTGTCGCTCGCCCTCACCGGCCGCCTCCGCCCCGAGCCCAGCGAGCTCCCAGCTGTCGCCCAGCCTCCCCTACCGGTTCTCTCACCCCGCGAAGCGACGATCCCATCGTGACCGTGGGCCAACTGCTCGCCGAGCGAGCCGGGCAGGGCGACCGGCCCGCCTTCGTCGAGGGGGCGACCGGCCGGGCCGTCACCTGGGGCGACGTCCAGGCGCGCGCCACCGCCCTGGCCGCCGACGCGCCGCCCCCAGGAGCGCCCCTGGCCCTGCGCACGCCGGACCCGCTGGACAACGTCGCCACCTTCCTCGCCGCCCTGGCCGCGTCGGTCCCCGTCGTCCCGCTCGAGCCGATGGCCGCCGTCCACGCCGTCGACCCGTCACCCCCCGGTGCCGCCGTGGTCATGGCCAGCTCGGGCACGACCGGGCGCCCGAAGACCATCGCCCTCACCGAGGCGCAGCTCCTCCACACCGCCGGCGCCGTCGTCGCCCACCACCGCCTGAGCGCCGACGACCGCGGCTACTGCCCGCTCCCGCTGTTCCACATCAACGCCCTGGTCGTGGGCGTGCTCTCCACCCTGGTGGCCGGCAGCACCCTCGTCGTCGACCGGCGGTTCTCCCGGCGGACGTTCTGGACCACGGTGGCGACCCACGACGTCACGTGGGTGAACGCCGTTCCCGCCATCATCGCCCTGCTGGCCGAGACGCCCGCGCCCGACCCGGCCGTTGCCCGCCGCATCCGCTTCGTCCGTTCGGCATCCGCCCCGCTGGCCCCCGCCGTCCGGGCCCGGTTCGAAGCCCACTGCGGGATCGGCATCCTCGAGACCTACGGCATGACCGAGGCGGCCAGCCAGATCACCGCCAACCCCATCGAGGCCGCCGACCGCCGGCCCGGGTCGGTCGGGCGCCCGGTGGGGGTCGCGCTGCGGGTCGTGTCGAGCGACGGCACGCCGTGCCCTCCCGGCCAGGTCGGCGAGGTGGAGATCCGCGGCCCGGCGGTCGCCACCACCCCAGCTGGCGGCTGGCTGGCCACGGCCGACCTGGGCCGCCTCGACGCCGACGGCTTCCTCTACCTGGCCGGGCGGGCCGACGACGTCATCAACCGGGGCGGGGAGAAGGTCTACCCGGGCGATGTCGAGGCCGTGCTGCTGGCCGATCCCCGGGTCGCCGCCGCCGCCGTCGTGGGCCGGGCCCATCCCGTCTTCGGCGACGAACCCGTCGCCTTCGTCGTCCCGGGCGGCGGCCGGGTCGACCGCCACCGGCTGGCCGCCGAGCTGGCCCTGCGCTGCCAGTCGAGCCTGAGCCGGTTCAAGGTCCCCGCCCAGATATCCGTCGTCGACGCCCTGCCCGCGGGCCCGACGGGGAAGGTTCGCCGTCGCGACGTCCGGCGCACCCTCGTGCAAAGGAGCTCGTCGTGAACCCCACGCCCCTCGACCTACCCGCCCGCTCGGGCAAGCCCCGGCGGTCCGGGATCACCATGGTGATCGACAACGGGCTCCCCCGGGCCTACTTCGCCGACGCCATCGCCAGCAACGCCGCCCACATCGACGCGGTGAAGTTCGGCTGGGGCACCTGCCTGGTGACGGAGGCGCTGGAAGCCAAGATCGACTGCCTGCGCGACCACGGCGTCCGGTTCTGGTTCGGGGGGACGCTGTTCGAGAAGTTCGTCGTCCAGCGGCGCTTCGACGGCTTCGTCGACTACTGCCGCCGGTGGGGCTGCACGACGGTCGAGATCTCGAACGGGACGATCCCGCTGCCCAACGCGGCCAAGGCCGACTACATCCGCCGCTGCGCGGAGGAGTTCGACGTGGTCAGCGAGGTGGGGTTCAAGGACGCCCGCCGCTCCGAGGACCTGTCGTCCGCGGAGTGGGTCGACGCCATCGGCGAGGACCTGGAGGCCGGGGCGTCGCTGGTGATCGCCGAAGCCCGGGAGAGCGGGCGCAGCGGGATCTGCCGGGCGGACGGCTCGCTGCGGGACGGGATCGTCGACGACATCCTGGCCAGCGGCGTCGACCCCGACCACCTGCTCTTCGAAGCCCCCACCAAGGAGCTGCAGGTCCACTTCGTGACCCGGCTGGGCGCCAACGTCAACCTCGGCAACATCGCCGCGGGCGACGTCATCGGCCTGGAGACCCTGCGGCTCGGGCTGCGGGCCGACACCCTGCTGCACTTCGAGACGGTGGCCGCGTATGCGTGAGCCCCGCGACGCCTTCCACCTGGCCATCCCGGCCCACGACCTCGACGAGGCGGAAGCGTTCTACGTCGGCGGGCTCGGCTGCCACCTGGCCCGCCGCTACCCCGACCGGATCACCCTTGACTTCTTCGGCGACCAGGTGGTGTGCCACCTCTCCCCGCCGACGGCGGCCGCCGGCGAGCTCGACCTCTACCCCCGCCACTTCGGCGTGACCTTCCGGGCCCGGGAGGACTTCGACGCCCTGGTGGCCCTGGCCGAGCAGCGCAAGCTCCCGTTCTTCCGGGGCGTCCAGCCCCGGTTCGAAGGGATGGTCGAGGAGCACCTGACCTTCGTCCTGCGCGACCCGTCCGACAACCTGCTCGAGTTCAAGCACTACCGCGACCCGCGGATGATGTATTGACCCCGCGGCTCGTCCTGCTGCGCCACGGCCGGACGGCGTGGAACGCGACCGGCCGGTTCCAGGGCCAGGCCGACCCGCCGCTCGACGACGTGGGCGTCGCCCAGGCCCGGGCCGCCGGCGCCCGCCTGGCCCCGCTCCGACCGTGGTCCATCTTGAGCAGCGACCTGGCCCGGGCGCAGGTGACGGCCGAGATCATCGCCGCCGCCTGCCACGCAGCGGGCGACGCGGGACCGAACCTGCTGGTCGACCCTGCCCTGCGCGAGGTGGCCCTCGGGGATTGGGAGGGGCTCGACGACGACGAGGCCCGGCGGCGCTTCCCGGACGAGCACGCTCGCTGGCGGGCCGAACCGTGGCCGACGCGCCGACGGGGCGGCGGGGAGACGGAAGCCGAAGCCGGGGCCAGGGTTGCAGCCGCGGTCCTCACCGGCCTCTCCGGCGTGCCCCACGGGGCCACGCTGATCGTCGTCTCCCACGGCCTGGCCCTGCGCGCCGCAATGGCGGCGCTCGGAGGCACCGGCATCGCCCCCCATCTCGGCAACGGCCAGTGGCTGACCATCCCCGCTCCCAGCTCCCCAGCTCGGCGTGCCACCCTTGTCTCTCGGTGAGGGGACGTGGGGTCATCGCCAAGCTGGTCGTCGCCGGGTTCGCCGTCGCGCTCCTCGTCGTCTCCACGGACAGCCCGCGGCCGGCGACCGCTGCGGTCGCCCCCGCCCGGTGGGCCCAGACGACCTCCAGCATGATGATCGGCGGCCGCCAGCGCACCTACTTGACGGTCCGCCCGGCCACCCCGAGCCGGGCCCGCCTGCCCGTGCTGGTCGTCCTACACGGGCGGACGATGAACCCGGCGCAGACCGAGGCGATGACCGGGTTCGCGCCCGTCGTCGGGCCGGCGATCACCGTCTTCCCGGCCGGCTACCGGGACTCGTGGAACGCCGGCGCCTGCTGCGGCGAGGCCCACGCCGCCGGTATCGACGACGTGGCCTTCATCAAGGGGCTCGTGCACCACGTCCTGGCCACCGAGCCCGATGCCTCGGCGTCGCATGTGTACCTGGCCGGCTACAGCAACGGCGGCCGGATGGCGCTCCGCCTGGCCTGCGCCGCTCCCGACCTCTTCGCCGGGGTGGCCGCGGTCGAAGCGGTGTCGGTCTACTCCTGCCCGCACCCCAGGCCGGTGTCGCTGCTCGCGGTCGCGTCCCGCGACGACCCGCTGCTCGCCGTCGACGCCAGCCGGCCCGAGCGGGTGGTGAACGGCTTCCACGAGCCCACCGTCGAGGCCATGGTGGCCGGCTGGCGCCAGGTCGGGGCCTGCGCCAACGCGGCCAGCACCACCGTCTCCGGCACCCTCACCGAACGCCACTGGAGCGGCTGCCGCAGCAACACTCGGCTGGCGTACGCGCTCTACGACGGGGGCAGCCACGCCTGGCCCTCGGGCGACGCCCAGACCCCCTCGGCCGAGCAGGTGATCTGGACCTTCTTCCGCGGGCCGGGCGCAGACGTCACCTGAGCGTCGAGCGGCGGGGCCCGCATGCGGAGATTTGGGAAGATCGAAGCGTCGGGAGAGAGGAGCCGATCGTGATCCTGGTCGTGGGAGCAACAGGCCGCCTCGGCGGGGCCATCGCCCGAAGGCTGCTGGAGGCGGGGAACGACGTTCGCATCCTCGTGCGGCCCGGGTCGTCGCACGGCCCGCTCGTCGATGCCGGCGCCGAGCCGGTGACGGGCGATCTCAAGGATCGGGCGTCGCTGCGAACCGCCTGCACGGGGGTCGAAACCGTCCTCACCACCGCCAACGCCATCGGGCGCAGCGGCGCCGACACGGTCGAACGAGTCGACGTCGAGGGCAACGCCAGCCTGATCGACGCCGCCGAGGCGGGAGGCGTCCGCCACTTCGTGTTCACGTCGGTCCTTGGCGCCGACGCGGCCAGCCCGGTGCCGTTCACCCGGGCCAAGGGCCTGGCGGAGCGGCGGCTGGAGAACAGCGCCATGACGTGGACCATCCTCCAGCCCAACGTGTTCATGGACACGTCTGTGCCGGTGGTCGTCGGGGCCCCTGCGCTCGCCGGCCAACCCGTCACCCTGGTCGGGGAGGGCCGCCGGCGCCACTCCATGGTGGCCATGAACGACGTGGCCTTGTACGCCGTCGCCGCCGTCGACCATGCCGAGGCCCGGAACCGCCGGCTCCCCGTCGGCGGCCCCGAGCCGATTTCGTGGCGGGACGTCGTCGCCGCGTTCGAGCGGGTGTTGGGCCGGGAGATCCCGGTCCGGACCGTACCTCCGGGTGAGCCGGTCCCGGGGTTACCCGACGCCATCAACGGCCTCTTCCAAGCCCTCGAGACGTACGACTCCCCCGTCGACATGGCCGCCGCCGCGGCCACCTTCGGCGTGCAGCCGACCGGCATCGAGGACTTCGTCCGCGACTTCGTCTCGTCCAGATCGGCCGCCTCCCGCCGGTAGGTGTCCCGGTCATCCATTGCAAGACGGGCCGCCCGGTGCGACCGTGTCAGCTGGTGGCGAAGGATCTGGAGCGGTGGACGGAGCGGACCCCCGATCGGGCACCCACCTTCGGGCTGGCGCGGGAAGCCGAGCTCCTCCCCTTGCCCGTGCCCGTGCCCGCCCCGGAGCCGACCGAGGACGCGGACGCCCTCCCCGCCCCGTCGGAGCCGGAACATGGCCCCTTCCTCGCCCACCTCCTCCTACCCTGGTCCTACGGCGACCACGACACCCTGGCCGACAAGTGGCGCCGGCTGCGCTGCCGCCGGGGCCGCCACGAGATGATCGGTGGGCAGACGATGCAGGTGGGCGGCAGCGTCACCTTTCTGGAGCGCCGCTGCCGCTGGTGCGAGGCCGCCCCCGGCGCCTAGGCCGGCGCTGTTGCTCCACCGCCGCCGCGGTGCTGGAATCCGGCTGCTACTGGAACCGAGCTCGGGGGGGACATGTTCATGGGTCGGCGCGTGCTTCTGGCCATGGTTGCCTGCGTGGCCATGACGACCTTCGTGACGCCGGCGACGGCCCGGCAGGCCGGCCCGGCGACCGGCCCGATCGTCACCCCCAACAGCCAGGTGACGACCGACGTCACCCCGGGCCGCAACTACACCGAGCCCCAGATGCTCGTCTACCCGCTCAACCCGGACATCCTCGCCATCCCGGTGGTGAACTTCAACGCGTCGGCGTGCGAGGTGTACGTGAGCCGGGACCGGGGCCGCACGTGGGCCAAGTCGCCGGCGAACGCCCTTCCCCCCGGCTACAAGGCGTGCACCCGGCCCAACTTCGGCTCGTTCTTCGCGGCCAAGTTCGGGATCGACGGGACCCTCTACGTGGCCGGGACGGCGGGCCAGAGCGCGTCGTCGTCCGGCCCCAACGACCCGTTCGTGGCCCGCAGCTCGGACCTGGGCAAGACGTGGGACTACACGGTGCTCAAGAAGTCCGAGGAGCGTGACTTCGCCAAGCCCGACGGGACCACGGCGCGGGACTTCGAGCGGTTCGGCTACATCCGCCTGGCCGTCCACCCGACCGATCCCAAGCGGGTCTACGTGGGGTTCCGCCGCCAGGGCGCCTTCCTGCCCGTGGCCCAGGTCTCGGAGCGGACCATGGTGGCGGTCTCCACCGACGGCGGCGCCACCTTCGGGCCGCTCACCGACGTGCTGGAGAGCAGCTTCCCGCTCACCGACGTGAAGGGCTCGGACCAGCCGGGCCTGGCCGTCGACAAGGACGGCGCCATCTACGCCTTCACCAAGGAGCGACCGCCGCTGGCCACGACCGCCGGTCCCGCCCAGGGCCAGCTGCCCACGCCGCCCGGTCCCGCCAACCTCTGCCGTCCCGCCTCGGCCGCACCCGGTGCCCCGGCCTGGGTCCCGACCCCGGTCCCCGCCACCGCCCCCACCGCCGGCCAGCCCGGCGCCGGCGCCCGCTTGCTCATGGCCAAGTCCACCGACGACGGCAAGACCTGGAAGGGATCCGTCGTCGACAGCAGCGGGGTGGTGTGCGGCCCGTGCCTGACCACGCCGGAGGCGGCGGTCGACGCCAAGACCGGTGACGTCTACGTGGTCTTCGAGCAGAGCGACACCGGGCCGCCCAACCCCCGTGACGACCGGAACATCTTCTTCATGAAGTCCACCGACGGCGGCAAGACCTGGAGCAAACGGGTGCAGCTCAACGACGACATCGATCCGAGGCGGAACCCGAACTACGACCAGATGTTCCCGGGCATCAGCATCGCCCCGAACGGTCGGGTCGACGTAGCCTGGTGGGACTTCCGCACCGACGCCATCTACAACCCCTCAGGCAACGGGAACACCACCCGCCGCGACGAGACGTGCTTCGACATCTTCTACACGTCCTCCACCGACCACGGAACGACGTGGGCCAAGAACTCGCGCATCAGCGACCGGACCATGAACCAGAACGAGGGCTTCTCCATGAACCTGGCCGAGGACCTGCGCGGCCCGGTGGGCGTGGCGTCGACTGACGACCAGGCCTACGTGACGTGGAGCGACTCCCGCAACGGCAACGTGGACCTGCCGACCGACGACGCCTACTTCGCCACCGTGATCCACGACGACAAGGCCACGGCAGTGAAGCGTGAACCGGCGGTGAAGGGGTCCTCGGTGCTCCTCGGCCTGGCCATCGGGCTGGTCCTGGCCGGGCTCGCGGTGGCGACAGTGGCCGGCAACAGCCGAAGCGGGCGAAGCTAGTGGCCATGACCCCCCTGATCCGCCGCGGCCTCGTCCTGGCCGCCCTGGCCGCTGTCCTCCTGGCCGCCTGCAGCTCGGGCGGGAAGAGCTCCTCGTCGTCGCCCACATCCCTGCTCTTCCAGCCCACCACCAGCTCGACCCTGCCGGCCACGCCCGTGGTCGCCCGGGTGATCCTCCCGGAGAAGGGGTCGGTGCAGGGCAGTGGTGGCCGGGGCATGGTCGTCGCCCTGGTCTTCACGGCCAAGGACCCGAGCGCGCTGTCCGCCCAGTTCCGCCTCGGCGGCGCGCTCCCGGCCCCGGCCGCGGCGGTCAAGCCCGGCCACAACCCGGCCTTCCCCGGCCTGGTCGTGGCCATGAACACCACCAGCACGGCGTTCGGCGGGGCGCAGTCAAACCTGGCCAACCTCTTCCAGATCGTCAGCCCCGCGGTGCAGGCCGACGGGTCGATGCAGGTCTCGGCGGTGTGGACCAACGCCGAGCCCGGTTTCGGCAGCGATGTCGACGCCACCCTCATCGCCTTCACCGTCCCCGGCACCGCGCCCGACGTCGTCCCGGATTCGCCCGCCGACATCGTCCCCAACTCCAACCCGGCCCAGGTCACCTTCCACATCTCGGCCGGCGCCGATTCCGCCAGTGCGGCGGCGGGCGCCACCTCGACCACGGCCAAGGGGGCGACCACGACCACGGCCAAGGGGGCGACCACGACGAGCACGACGGTCAAGGCGGGATCGACCACGGTCGCCCCGACGACCACCAAGGCCCCTGTGGCCACGACGACCACCGTCGTCCCCTCCGCCACCACCACGACCAAGTTCCTCGGCATCTTCTAGAGAAGGCGGCCAACGGCCAGGCCTGCAGGCCAATGAGGCAGGCGTCAGTGGTCGCCTGTCGCCTGGAGGACGAGGAGGGCCAGATCGTCGCTGACCACGCCGCCCGTGTGCTCGAGCACGGCCGCCTCCAGGGCCTCGGCCAGGGCGGCCGCGCCTGACGGGCCCGACTCGAGCACGCCGCGGACTCCTTCGACGCCGAACAGCTCACCCTGGCGCCGAGCTTCGATGACACCATCGGTGAACAACACGAGGGTGTCCCCGGGTTCGAGCGTCACGATCGCCCACCCGACCGTGGCGTCGTCGAGCACGCCGAGCAACGACCCGCCGACGGGGATCTCCTCGATGCCCCCGCCGGCGCGACGAACCATCGGCGACGGGTGGCCACCCCCGGCGAGCTCGACGACCGAAGCGGTCGGCCCGGGGGTGAGCACACCGAAGAGGGCGGTGCAGAAGCGCTCGCCGTCGAAGCCACCCAACTCGGCGCCCAGGAGGGCGCGGTTGAGCTGCTCGACCACCGACGCCGGTGTGGCCGCCCTCGTGGCCAGAGCCCGCAAGCTGAAGCGGACCATGGCGGTCAGGGCCGCGGCCTCCGGACCGGTACCCGAGGCGTCTCCGATGGTCAGCCCCCACCGGCCGTCCTCCATGGACCACAGGTCGTAGATGTCGCCGCCCAGCTCGGCCCCGTCGCCCAGCGAGTGGTACACCCCGGCGATGGCCATGTGCGGGGGCGGGGTCAGGCGGCGGGGGAGCAGGCTGCGCTGCAGCCGGCGGCTGAAGTCGAGGCGCTGCTCGTAGAGCTGGGCCCGGTCGAGGGCCTGGGCGGTCTGGGCGGCGAGGGCCAGTACGAAGCGGCGCTCGTCCTCGTCGAACAGCCGGGGCTGGGGGAAGCTGAAGCGGAGCGCGCCGAGGCGCCGGTCGCCGGCGAGCAAGGGCACCGCGCACGTGGACACCGTCCCCCGCTCCAGGTTGGTCAGCTCCGGGAAGCGCCGGTCGCGCTCGTCGCGGGACTCGATCCACACCGGGGTGCCGGTGCGCAGGGCGACGGCCGCCGGAAGCTCGGCGTCCGACGACTCCTCCCGCATGCCGTCCACCACGGTCTCGTCGTAGCCCACCGTGCCGGGCACCACGAGGCGGTCGGCCTCTGCGGCCAGGAGCACCCCGCCGCCCGACGCGCCGAGGGCGGCGACGCCCTGTTCGAGCACGGCGCTGGCCACCGCCTCGTGGGTGGCGGCCCCGGTCAGGGCGGCCGACAGCTCGTACAACCGGGCCGCCCGTTCCGAGGCGGCCTGGCCACGGGACGCCCTGTCGAACTCGTCGAGGAGGCGTTCCTCGAATGGCTGCGCCGGCGGCGCGGGCAGGCCGGCCTCCGCGGCCCGGAGCTGCGACACCAGCTCGCCGATGTACCAGTGGCGGAAGAGCCGGTGCTGCGGCGGCGTCTCGACGGTGAGCAGCCGGGCGGCGTGCGAGTACGAGTCGGCCTGGTCGAGGGCGGCCAGGTAGTCCTCACCGGCGTCGGCGGCGCTGGCGGGGAGGTTGAGCTCGAGGTGAACCCGGGTCAGCCCCTGGGCGGCAGCGGCGATGGCTTGGCGTTTGATCGATTGGCGGGCTTCGGAGAAGCGGGTGGTGACGGTGGTGATCAACGACGCCAGATGGGGCGGCAGCTCCCCGCTCACGTTGGACTCGGCCCCCCGCTCGGCCAGCGTCAACTCCCGAACCAGGTTGTCCACGTGCGCCTTCGCCGACAGCAGCAGCGACGTGGGGACGTCGCCGAGCGACACGCGGTAGCGCGCCACCGAGCCGCCGTCGGCGGTCCAGTCGTCGTCGTCCCAGAAGGCGAGCAGGCCCTCCGGTGCCAGCGCCGACGATCTCCGTTCCCCGGAAAGCTCCGCCCACACCACCTTGCCGTCCGGCGTCGGGTCGGCGCCCCACCGGCGGGACAGCGACGCCACCAGCTGCAGCCCCCGACCGGTCATGGCCTCGGAGGACTGGCGGGCCACGACCGGGGGGATACGCGTGGCGTCGTGCACCTCGATCCGAGCTCCCCTGTCCACCCGGGCCACGCGCACGGCCACGATCCCGCCGGCGTGGAGCATGGCGTTGGCCGACAGCTCGCTGGCCACCAGCACGGCGTCGTCGATCAGGTCGGGGCGGCCGAGGGCCCGCAGTTCCTCGGTCACCAAGGCCCTGACCCGCGACAGAACGCGCCCGCCCTCGTCGACCGCGTCGAACACCGTCAGCGTCATCCGGCCTCCAGGCCCTGGACCTCTATGACCGATGGTGCCATAGCCGAGGTCCCCAGCCGCGCCGAGGCTGGGTCAGGCGGTGCGGGGGTTGGCCGCCTCGGGGTCGACGCCGTAGCGGGCGATGGCGTCCGCCACCTCCTGGGGCTTGGCGTCCTCGGTGGACACCAGGGCGGCCAGCACCGCGACCACCACGTGGGCGGTGTCGGTCTCGAAGTGGCGGCGCAGGTTGGCCCGGGTGTCCGAGCGCCCGTACCCGTCGGTGCCGAGCGACACGTACGCCCGCGGGACCCACCGCGACACCTGGTCGGGCACCGCCTTCATGAAGTCGGTCACCGCCACCACCGGGCCCTCGGACTCCGACAGGGCCTCGGTCACGTAGGGCGCCCGGGCCGGCTCGGTGGGGTGGAGCCGGTTCCAGCGCTCGGCGTCGAGGGCGTCCTCCCGCAGGGCTTTGTAGGACGTGGCACTCCACAGCTCGGCGGCGACGTCGTGGTCGGCGGCCAGGACCCGCTGCGCCTCCCGGGCCGCGCCCTGGGCGGTGCCGCTGAAGATCAGCGTCGCCCGCCGCGACGGTCCCTCGGGCGCCGGGGCGAACTTGTACAGGCCCCGGCGGATCCCGTCCTCGCTATCGGCCGGCATCGGCGGCATCACGTAGTTCTCGTTGTAGAGGGTCAGGTAGTAGAAGACGTCCTCCGGGTCGGGCCCGTACATGCGGCGCAGGCCGTCCTCCACGATCACGCCCAGCTCGTAGGCGAAGGCGGGGTCGTAGGCGGCCAGGTTGGGCACGGTCGACGCCAGCAGCAGGCTGTGCCCGTCCTCGTGCTGGAGGCCCTCGCCGTTGAGGGTGGTGCGGCCCGCCGTCGCCCCGCACAGGAAGCCTTTGCCCCGGATGTCGCCGAAGGCCCAGATCAGGTCGCCCACCCGCTGGAAGCCGAACATCGAGTAGAAGGTGAAGAACGGGACCATGGGCACGCCGTGGGTGACCGCCGCGGTGCCCGCCGCGGTAAACGTGGCCATCGACCCCGCCTCGGTGATGCCCTCCTCCAGGATCTGGCCCTTCTGCGACTCCTTGTAGGACAGGGGGAAGGCGGCATCGACGGGTTCGTACAGCTGACCGAAGGGGGCGTAGATCTTGACCTCGGGGAACAGGGCGTCCATGCCGAAGGTGCGGGCCTCGTCGGGGATGATCGGGACGACGTGGGCGCCCATGCCCTTGTCCCGCAGCAGGTCGCGGAGCAGCCCGGTCATGGCCATGGTGGTCGAGAACTCCCGCTTCCCGGACCCCTCGCGGAGCCCGGCGAAGACCTTGGCGCTGGGGGTCGGCAGGGTGCGCTGGCGCACCACCCGCTTGGGCAGCGACCCGGACAGGGCCCGGCGGCGCTCCATCATGTACTCGTACTCCACCGACCCCGGAGCGGGCCGGTAGTACGGCGGCTCGGGGGCGTTGAGGGCCTCCTCGGGGATCTCGTCCTGCAGGTGCAGGCGCTCCCGGAAGGTGGCCAGGTGCTGCTTGGACATCTCCTTGATCTGGTGGGTGGCGTTGACCGCCTCGAAGCCGGGGCCGAGCGTCCAGCCCTTGATGGTCTTGGCCAGGATGACCGTGGGGGCGCCGTTGGTCTCGATGGCCGCCGAGTAGGCGGCATACAGCTTGCGGTAGTCGTGCCCGCCCCGGGGGAGGTTGCGGAGGTCGTCGTCGGACAGGTGCTCGACCATGGCCCGCAGCCGGGGGTCGGGGCCGAAGAAGTGCTCCCGGATGTAGGCACCGCTCTCGGTGGCGTACTTCTGGTACTCCCCGTCGAGGGTCTTGTTCATCTTGTTGAGCAGCACGCCGTCGACGTCGCGGGCCAGCAGCGGATCCCAGCCCGAGCCCCAGATGACCTTGATGACGTTCCAGCCCGCGCCCCGGAACAGGGCCTCCATCTCCTGGATGACCTTGCCGTTGCCCCGCACCGGCCCGTCGAGGCGCTGCAGGTTGCAGTTGACGACGAAGACCAGGTTGTCGAGGTGCTCGCGGGCGGCGAGGGTGAGCCCGGCCACGCTCTCGGGCTCGTCGAACTCGCCGTCGCCCACGAAACACCACACCCGGGACTTGCTGGTGTCCGACAACTCGCGATTGAGCAGGTACCGGTTGAAGCGGGCCTGGTACACCGCGTTGATGGGGCCGATGCCCATGGAGACGGTCGGGAACTCCCAGAAGTCGGGCATGAGCCGGGGGTGGGGGTAGCTGGACAGGCCACCGCCGGGACCGGCGGCGATCTCCTGGCGGAAGTGGTCGAGCTGGCCCTCGGTCAGCCGCCCCTCGAGGAAGGCGCGGGCGTAGATGCCGGGGGCGGCGTGGCCCTGGAAGAAGACCTGGTCGCCGGCCTGGCCGTTGTCCTTGCCCCGGAAGAAGTGGTTGAACCCGACCTCGTACAGGGCGGCCGAGCTGGCGTAGGTGGCCAGGTGCCCGCCGATCCCCTTGGCCTTCTTGTTGGCCCGGGTGACCATCACCGCCGCGTTCCACCGGATGAAGGCCCGGATGCGCCGCTCGATGTGCTCGTCGCCCGGGAACCACGGCTCCTTCTCGGGCGGGATGGTGTTGATGTACGGGCTGGAGACGGTGTTGGGCAGCCCGACGCCCAGCTCGCGCGCCCGTTCCAGGAGTTTCATGAGCAGGAACCGGGCCCGGGTCCGGCCCCGCTCGTCGGCCACCATCTCCAAGGAGTCGACCCACTCGGCCGTCTCCTGCGGATCGATGTCGGGGAGCTGCTGGCTGAAGCCGTCGAAGATCACCATTCCAGTCTCTCACCCCCCGGAATCCGACTTCGAACCTGCACCGACTGTTACCGGATGCTGTGATGGGCGCTCGATGATGAGGGAACTGTGACCACCGAGGTGTACACCGACGGGGCCTGCCTGGGGAACCCGGGGCCGGGCGGCTGGGCATGGGCCGTGCCCGGCGGCCGGTACGCCAGTGGGGCCGCGGCGGCCACGACGAACCAGCGGATGGAGATCCAGGCCGCCCTCGAGGCGGTCACGTCGAACCCGGGCCCGCTGGTCATCGTCAGCGACTCCACCTACGTCGTCAACTGCTTCCGCGACCGCTGGTGGGAGGGCTGGCTGGCCCGGGGCTGGATGAACAAGGCCAAGAAGCCGGTGGCCAACCGGGATCTGTGGGAGCCCCTGATCCAGGCCGTCCGGGCCGACCCGGCCCGGGTCACCTTCCGGTGGGTGAAGGGCCACGGCGCGGACCCGTTCAACGACCTGGTCGACCGCCTCGCCGTGGAGGCGGCCCGCACCCAGGTCGGGCGGAGCGGGGAGGACCCACCCACCGCGCTGGGGCCCGCCGACGCCCCGGGCGCCGGTGACCCGCGCCGGCCCGAGGGTCACCTGGTCGCCGTCATCGGGCACAAGCCACCCGAGCTGGGGGGCTACGACGACAACCCGGTCGCCGCCGGGGTGCGGGCCAAGCTGGCCGAGCTGCTGGCCGCCAAGGCCCAGCTCCACCCCGACCTGGTGGTGCTCACCGGGCTCGGCCTGGGCGCCGAGCAGCTGGCCGCCGAGGCGGCCACCGAGGCGGGCGTCCCCTATGTCGCCGTGCTCCCCTATCCCGATCCCGACTTGGTGTGGCCGGCGGAGAGCCGGCGGCATTTCGCCGACCTGGCCAGCAAGGCCCGGGGTACCGTCGTCCTGCAATCGAAGGCGCCGGCGACCAAGCAGCTGGCCGGCGCCGCCCTGCGCCGCCGCGATGCCTGGCTGGCCCGCGAGGCCGACGAGGCGGTGGCGGTGTGGGACGGCGACGACGCCGGTGTAGGCCGGGCCGTGCGCGCCCTGCAGGACAGCCTGGGCGAGGAGGACGTGTGGGTGCTGGCCCCGCCCCGCTGACCGGCCCTGCCTGTTTTGGCTGCACTTGGCCGCCCATTGGCGGGTAACTGCAGCCAAAACTAGGGGGTGACCGACCCCCGGCGCGCCTCCAGGAACCGGCGCTCGGCGGCGTTGCCGGCCCGGGCCAGGGCGTCGTCGTAGGCGGCCGCCGCCTCCTCGCTCCGGCCCAGCCGGCGGAGCAGGTCGGCCCGCAGGGCGTGGAACAGGTGGTAGTCGTCCAGGTCCAGGGACTCGATGGCGGCCAGGGCCAGGGCGGGGCCGTGGACCTCGGCGACCGCCACCGCCCGGTTCAGGGCCACGACCGGCGTGGGCGACAGGGCCAGGAGCTGGTCGTAGAGCTGGAGGATCTGGCCCCAGTCGGTGTCCGCCGCGGCGGCGGCGTCGCTGTGCACGGCGTTGACGGCAGCCTGGATCTGGTACGGCCCCGGCTGGTTGCGGCGCAGGCAGGCCCGGACCAAGGCCTGGCCTTCGGCGATGAGCTCGGGGTCCCACCGCGACCGGTCCTGGTTGGCGAGCAGGACGAGGGAGCCGTCGGGCCCGGTCCGGGCCGGCCGCCGGGACTCGGTCAGCAGGAGCAGGGCCAGCAGGCCGAGGACCTCGGGCTCGTCGGGCATGAGGGTGGCGAGGAGGCGGGCGAGCCGGATGGCCTCGGCACACAGATCCTGGCGCACGAGCTCGTCGCCGGCGCTGGCCGTGTGGCCCTCGTTGAAGATCAGGTAGACGACGGCCAGCACCGGCCGCAGGCGGTCGGGGAGCTCGGCGTCGCTCGGGACGCGGTAGGGGATGTGGGCGTCGCGGATCTTGCGCTTGGCCCGGACCAGGCGCTGGGCCATGGTGGCCTCGGGCACCAGGTAGGCCCGGGCGATCTCGCCCGTCTCCAGGCCGCCCAGCAGGCGGAGGGTCAGCGCCACCTGGGCCGTGGGGGCGAGGGACGGGTGGCAGCACGTGAAGATCAGGCGGAGGCGGTCGTCGGGCACGGGTCCCACCTCCTTCGGGGGCTCGTCACGGGTTTGGATCCGGGCCGCCTCCGCGTGGCGGTCGTCCCGGGAGGACTCCCGCCGGACGCGGTCGATGGCCCGGTTGCGGGCGGTGGTCACGATCCAGCCGCCGGGGTTCGGGGGGACGCCGGCGACCGGCCACTTCTCGAGGGCGACGACGAAGGCGTCCTGGACCGCCTCCTCGGCGAGCTCGATGTCGCCGAACACCCGGACCAGGACCGCGACCGCCCGCCCGTACTCCGCCGCGAACACGCCCTCGACGCTCACTGGAACGGTCGGACCTCGATCGGCAACGTCGTCGCCGCGGCCAGCTTGCGTCCCCACTCCAGCGCC
>DATJHJ010000057.1:0-44603 GCA_035494015.1 Acidimicrobiales bacterium | reverse complement strand
TGGGCCATCGGCGGTCTGTTTTCTGTGGCACTTTCCTGCAGGTCACCCCGACTGGCCGCTAGCCAGCACCCTGCCCTGTGGAGCCCCGACCTTCCTCGACCCGGTCGCTGCCGAGCCGCGGCCACCCGGCCGACTCACCGTCACCCCCAATTGTCGCGCACCCTCAGAAATCGAGGGCGGAGAGCTCGGGGATCCACCCCCGGGCCCGGTCGGAAGCCTCCCGCCAGCGGGCCCGATCGGTGGACCGCAACGGCCGGACCACCTCCTTGGGCGACCACGTGGAGGCGATCTCCTCCTCGTCGGCCCACGTGCCCACGGCCATCCCGGCCAGGAAGGCGGCGCCCAGCGTCGTCGCCTCCAGGACGGGGGAGATCTCCACCGGTCGCTGGCAGGCGTCGGCGAGGGCCTGTACGAAGACGCGGTTGGCGCTCATGCCGCCATCGACCCGGAGCGACGGGATCGAGCACGACCCGTCGCCCTCCGCCGCTTCGAGGAGGTCGGCGCCCCGGTGTGCGACCCCTTCGAGCACGGCCCGGACCACCTCGGCCCGGCCGGTCCCGCCGGTCAGGCCGAGCAGCGTGCCGCGGGCGCCGAAGTCCCAGGCCGGGGTGGCCATGCCGAGGAGGGCGGGGACGAACCACACGTCCCCGGTGGAGTCGCAGGAGGCGGCCAACGCCTCCGTCTCGGCCACGTCGGCGACGAGGCCGAGGTCGTCCCGCAGCCATTCCACCGCCTGGCCCGCAGTGAGCATGAAGGCCTCCAGACCCCAGGTGACCCGTCCACCGCGGCGCCACGCCACGATGGGGAAGGTGCCGTGCGGACCGCGCTGCTCGAACGCCGGCCGGGTCGGTCCGAGGCACAGGTCGAGCATGCCGCCGGTGCCGAAGGTCATCTTGGCCAGCCCGGCGCGAGTGCAACCCTGGCCGATGAGCGACGCCTGCTGGTCCCCGGCCATACCGGCGATCGGTGGCTCGCCGGGCAGGGCGACGGCCGGCCCGGTCACCGCCGAGGAGTCGACGATCTGGGGCAGGACCGAGCGGGGGATGCGCAGGACGTCGAGCACGGCGTCGTCCCACCCGGAACCGTCGAGGCGCATCATCCCGGTGACGCCGGCGTTCGACAGGTCGGTGACGTGCAGCCCCCCGCCCGACAACGTCCACGCCACCCAGCTGTCGACCGTGCCGAAGCAGAGGTCGCGGGCCCGATCCGGGTCGAAGGTGTCGAGGAGGAAGGCCACCTTGGTGGCGGAACTGCTGGGCGACAGGCGCAGCCCCTGGGCCTGGAGGGCCAGGCACATCATCACCGTCCGCTGGTCCTGCCAACCGATCCCGGGGCCGACGGGCTCGCCCGTCGCCCGGTCCCAGACGATGGTCGTCGACCGCTGCGTGGCGATGCCCACCGCCTCGACCGACTGCGGGACAGACGACAGCGCCGTCCCACAGGCGTCGAGCACCGCGGCGGCCAACCCGGCCGCATCGAGCTCGACGAAGCCGGGGGCGGGGGTCGAGGGGACGAACGGGCGGCGTTCGATGTGGGCCACGCTGGCGTCCGGTGCGACCACGGAGGCCCGCACGCTGCTCGTGCCGACGTCGACGACGAGGATGCTCATCCCGCAGCGTCGGCCCGGCGCACGGCCAGGTAGCCGCCGAGTATCCCGGCGGAGGCGGCCATGAGCCCGTTGAACACCAGCGATACCGGGTCGGCCACCTCCTTGCCGAGAGCGAGGCGCAGGGCGGTGATGACCACGATCAGGGCGACGTAGGCGGCCACCGCAGCCAGGGCGCCGTGGGTCAAGGGCGCCATCGGCTGGCGCCGGCCCGCCACCCGGCCGCCGGCCACCAGCCCGCCGAGCAGGACCAGGTAGAGGACCAGGTTGGCGTCGGTCCCGGTGAGGGACTTGACGGCCTGGGCCAGGACGATCGCACCCGCCGCCACCGCCGCGGCCAGGATGGCACCGGCCTGCACCGCGCTGCGGTCGATCTTCACGGCGCCGGCCATCCCACGGGACCAAAGGGGTCGGGGAGCCCGAGCTTGCCGGGGTTGAGGATGCCGGCCGGATCGAGGACGCGTTTGACGTCGGCCAGCACGGAGTGGCCGGCGCCCAGGAAAGCGGGCAGGAAGCGGGCCTTGGCCAGCCCGATCCCGTGGTGGTGGCTGAGCACCGCACCGTTGGCCAGGACGGCGCCGGCCGCCGCGTCCCAGGCCGGCACGTACCAGCGCTCGCCCTGGCCGGCCATGGTGAGGTAGAGGCAGGCGCCGTCGCTGTAGGCGTGGGAAAGGTGGCAGGAGAACCAGATCGTGCCGGCAACTTCCGAGACCGCGGTGCGCACCGCCTCGTGCAGCCCGGGCAGCGACGACCAGCCGGCCGCCACCTCGAGCGTGTCCCCGTAGATCCCCTGGCGGGCCAGGGCGGCGACGTCGCGGGTGTCGTCGCGATGGGCGACCCAGCGGTCGACCGGCGCAGGCCCGCACGCCTCGGCGCCTCCGGCCCGGCACTCCTCGGCGACCACGGCCATGGTGGCGTCGACCAGCCACGGCTCGCCCTCGTCGAGGACGACCAGCAGCGGACCGGCCACCGAGTAGGACTCTGCCGACTCGGCTTCGTCGTAGAGGCGGAGCACGGCCGGGGTGGCGCCGCGGCGGAGGATGCGCCGGCAGGAGTCGATCCCGTCCGCGAACGTGCCGAACCGGTAGGCGACCCGTCGCTCGGCCACGGGGGCGGGCCGGAGGCGGAGCCGGGCTTCGGTGATGACGCCCATCGTGCCCTCGCTCCCGACGAAGAGCTGGGTGAGGTCGGGCCCGACCGCGGCACGCGGGCCCCGGCCGCCGGTGCGGACCAGCCGCCCGTCGGCGAGGGCGATCTCCAAACCGGCGACCATGTCCTCGATCTTGCCGTACCGGGTCGAGTACTGGCCGGCCGAGCGGCAGGCCAGCCAGCCGCCGACCGTCGAGATGGCCACGGACTGGGGCCGGTGCCCGAGGGTCAGGCCGTGCCGGTCCCGCAGCTCGGCTTCGAGGACATCGCCCATCGTCCCCGCCCGCACGTCGACCAGCAGCGACCGATCGTCGACATGACAGGCGCCGGTGAGGTCGCGCACGTCCAGGACCACGCCGCCGTGGACGGGGATCGCTCCGCCGCAGACCCCGCTCCGCCCACCGGCGGGCGTGACCGGGACCCGGGCGGACGAGCATTCGGCCAGGACGGCGGCGACCTCGGCGGCGGTGGCCGGGCGGGCGACGGCCGCGGGGCGGGTGGCGACCGCGGCCGCCATCGTCCAACGGTCCTCGCCGGCCGCGTCCAGCACGTCCGGCTCCTCCGACACCTCAGCGCACACCGAGCGCAGCCGCTCGACGATGTCCACCGCCGTCACCTCGAGGCCGCGGCGCAGAAGCGGTCCGCGCTCTCGGTGGCCTCGGCGTCTGTCCAGCCCAGCTCGGGGGCCACGAGGCGGGCGACGTCCGGCGCGGCGGCGAGCGACGCGTTGCGATCGAGGATGAGCGAGCGGGTCCGGCGGGAGAGGACGTCGTCGACCGAGCGGGCCATTTCGTACCGAGCCGCGTACACCGCCTCGGCCCGCAGGTAGGGGAGCGTGCCGACCAGCGGCCGACCCAGGGAGGGTTCGGCGTCGACGAGGGCCAGGACCACGCGGGCCTCGGTCCCGTGGCGGCCGGCCAGGTGTCCGGTGACCGGCCCCGCCGGGGCGCCACGCAGGGCCAGGCGCCCCGTGCGGCACGGAGTCCGCCGGCCGCCGAGGCTGGCCTGCACCTGGTCGACGGTGTCTTCGGCCATGGCCCGGTACGTCGTCAGCTTGCCGCCGCCGATGGTGAGCAGCCCGTCCCCGAGCCGGTCGACGCGGTGGCGGCGAGACAGGTCGGCGCTGCGGGAGCCGCTCACGGCCCCGGCCACGAGCGGCCGCAACCCGGCCCACTCGCCGACGACGTCCTCGGCGGTGACGGTGGTCGAGAGCCCGGCGTTGAGGGCGCCGAGCAGGTAGTGGACGTCCTCGGGGGTGCACCGGGGGTCGTCGAGCGGTCCGTCGTAGTCCGTGTCGGTCGTCCCGACGTAGACCCGATCCGCTCCCGGCCACGGGACGACGAACACGGACCGGCCGTCGGCGGGAGCGGTGAGGACGAGGGCGACGTCGGTCGGCGCCAGCCGGGCCGGGAGGGTGATGTGCACGCCTTTGGCCGGGCGGATCGACCGGTGACCGTCGCCCCGCAGCTCATCCGCCCATACGCCCGCGGCGGCGACCACCACCGAGGCTCGCAGGTCGAAGTCGGCGCCGCCGGCCGACACCCGGGCACCGGCGACCCGGCCGCCGGTCGACCGGAGTAGCTCGGTGACCCTGGCGTGGTTGGCGGCCACGGCCCGGTGGTCGAGCACCGCCGTCCGCAGGACGGCCAGGGTGAGGCGGGCGTCGTCGGCCTGGGCGTCGAGGTAGAGGTGGGCGCCGACCAGCCCTTGGGCCCGCAGGGCGGGGGCGTGGCCGAGGGCGTCGGCCACGGAGAGCCGGCGGTGGACCGATCCGATCCGGAACCCGCCGGTGAGGTCGTAGAGCCACAGGGCCGAGCTCACCGCCCGCATCCGGGCCCGGCTCCCGTAGGCGGGGACGATGAAGGGAAGGGGCCGGACCAGGTGGGGAGCGTTGCGCAGGAGGCGCTGGCGCTCGGCCAGGGCCTGGGCCACCAGCCCGTAGTCGCCCTGGCTCAGGTAGCGCAGGCCGCCGTGAACCAGCTTCGAGGAGCGGGACGACGTGCCCGAGCCGAAGTCGTCCCGCTCGACGAGGGCGGTGCGCAGCCCTCGGGATGCGGCGTCGAGGGCCACGCCCGCCCCGGTGATGCCCCCGCCCACCACTAGGACGTCGAACCTCTCTGCCGCCAGCCGTTCGAGGGCGACGTCCCGGTCGAACGTCACCAAAGGGTTACGCCTCGCCGGTGAGCTGGGCGTAGGGCGTGCGCACGCCGTCCCGGAGCAGGGTGGGCATGGCCTTGCGGTGGCCGAGGAAATATCCGGCGGCGAGGACCAGATAGACGATCCCCACCGCCACCAGCTCGATGCCGTGCCAGGACGAGGGCACGACGGCGCCGACGACGAACTGGGCCCAGAACAGGGCGAACAGCATGGCCGCCTCCCGCATGCTGATCGACAGGTTGGCGAGGATGGCGACGGCGAAGACCGACTGCGCCGCGGTCAGGAACAGCTCCTCCCGCTGGCGGGCGACGATGGGCAGGCCGTGGTGGCTGCCCGAGGCGATGGCGAAGACGATCGGCAGGGTGCCGACCAGCAGGGTCCACTGGTTGACCTTGGACGACACGAGCGTCCCGAGCCCGGCATTGGTGTTCAACCGCCAGGCGTAGAGGCCGGCGACCAGCAGCTCCGGCGCCTCCGACGCCAGCGGGGCCAGCCATTGCACGAGCAGGAACTCGCTCACCCCGAACTTGGCGCCGGTCTCCACCAGCGACTCGGCGAACGGCTCGGCGCACAGCAGGATCACCCCGGCGGCGAACAGGAACAGCGCGAGGACGGTCAGGCGGCGGCGCCGTTCGGAGAACGTGGCCACGTAGAGCGCCGGGCCCACCAGGTGCGGCTCCTCGGCCGGGGCCCGGGAAATCCGCACGGTGTAGGCCACGAACAGGGCCACGAGGATGGCGGCGTCCACCAGGGTGATGGAGTGTTTCAACGGCAGGGTCAGCGAGTACGCGCTGGCCACGGTGAGGAAGGCCAGCTCCACCGAGTGGGACCGCTCGAGGCGAACTTCACGCAGACCGGCGCCGCCCCCGCCCGTCCCGTTCCCCCGCTCCCGGCGGCGCATGGCGTACCAGGCCAGGAACACGACCAGCGACCAGCCGACGCCGATGAGCAGCCGGTTGGCCCCGGTCATGTTGGCCAAGGCCAGCGAGCAGGGCGACTCCGTGGTGCTGCCGGCGGCCCGGCAGGCGGGGCCGAACTTCTCCACCGCGTTGCCGCCCTTCCAGGCGAAGACCAGGTCGACGGCGTACTCGGGTAGCACGGCGATGAAGGCCAGCAAGGCGATGGCGAGCCCGGCGGACATGTCCAGCTGGGCCACCTCGGCCGCCCACGACAGCATGAACGCGGCGCCCACGATGGCCAGGCCGAACAGCAGGGCCATGAGGCCGACCTCGCCGTGGAACCCGACCAGCCGGGAGACGGCCCCCGGGAGGCAAAGGCCGACGGCCACCAGCATCGACACCCGCTGGCGGCGGGGCCGGACGTCCCGCACGTCCTCGGCGGTGCTGGTCATCCGAGGCATCCTACGGTCGTCGCACCCGCGCCCCCTGCGCGGCGACCGCCGGCAAACAAATGGACTTTCGCAACCTTCGTGTTGGATAATTCCCCTGGTCGCTTCCCAACCGGCGCAGCGCCGAGGTTTGGAACCGGGCCGAGAGAGGAAGGTGATGGTGCGATGGATCTGTCCTGGCGTCTTCGAGGCGCGTGCCGCGGGCTTGACCCCGAGATCTTCTACTCGAGCAGCGAGGACGAAGGTGTTGACCGGGCGAAAGAGGTCTGCGCCACGTGCGTGGTGCAACAGCAGTGCCTGGAATTCGCTCTGGCCAACCGGGAGTCCGAGGGGATCTGGGGCGGGGCCACTGAGAAGGAGCGGCGGCGGATCCTGCGCCAGCGCCGGAAGACCGCGGCGGCCTGACGCCAGCGCATCACCTCGGCCGGGCAACTACCGTTGCCCGGCGTGACGCTTGCTGATCTCGGAGGCTGGCCTGCCGTCCTGGAGGCGTTGACCCGGGGCGAGCACCTCACCCTGGGCCAGACGACCGCGGCCGCCACCGAGATCCTCGAGGGCCGGGCCACGTCCGCCCAGGTGGCGGCGTTCGCCATCGGCCTGCGCATCAAGGGCGAGACGGTCGAGGAGATGGCCGCCCTGCTCGACGTCATGCTCGACGTCGGCCGCAAGGTCGACCTGGCGCCCGGCACCGATGCCGTCGACACGTGCGGGACCGGGGGCGACCGGTCCTGCACCATCAACGCCTCGACCGTGGCCGCCCTGGTGGTGGCGGGGGCCGGGGCCAAGGTGTGCAAGCACGGGAACCGGTCGCAGACGTCCGAATGCGGGTCGGCCGACCTGCTCGAGGCGCTCGGCGTGGTCGTCGACCTGGGCCCCGAGGCCGTGGCCGCGTGCGTGGCCGAGGCCGGGATGGGCTTCTGCTTCGCTCCCTCCTACCACCCGGCGTTCCGCCACGTCGGGCCGACCCGGCGCGAGCTCGGGGTCCCGACGGTGTTCAACTTCCTCGGCCCGGTGGCCAACCCGGGACGGGTCCGCCGCCAGGTCCTCGGGGTGAGCGACCCGGCCATGGGCGCCAAGCTCGTCGGCGTGCTGCGGGCCCACGGGTCCGAGCGGGCCCTCGTCGTGTACGGCCACGACGGTCTGGACGAGCTGTCGACCATCACCACCTCCACCGTCATCGAGCTCCGGGACGGCGAGGTGGGCAGCTACGAGGTGGATCCGCGGGCCCTCGGCCTCAAGCCGGCAACGCTGGGGGACATTCAGGGCGGCGATCCGACGACCAACGCCGGCCTGGCCCGCCGGGTGCTCGACGGCGAGCCGGGGCCCAAGCGGGACTTCATCCTGCTCAACGCCGCCGCCGGCCTGGTGGCCGCCGGCGTGGCCGGCGACTTGGCCGAGGGTCTCCTCGCCGCGGCGGCGTCGATCGACGACGGGCGGGCGGCGGCGGTCCTGGACCGGCTGGTGGCGGTATCCGCGGCCCAGCCGGTCAGCAGCGAAAGCTGACCCTGGCTACATCCAGAAGGCGTTGATCTGGGCCTGGTCGTCGGCCACGCCCCAGAACTCGAAGGCCTGCCCGTTCTCGTTCAGGTGGAACACGTTCGCCTCCCGCACGTCCATGTGCTTGCCCGGCTTGTCCGGGCGGTCGGCCTGGAGGCGGACCATGGACAGGGCGTGGGTGGCGTCTGCGAAGACCTCGTTCAGGGTGAGGCTCATGGAGCCACCCGTGGCCTGCTTGAACTGCTCGAACTGGGCCACGACCTGGTCACGGTTCTCCGGGCCCTGCCCCCACGGGCTGATCCAGTGGACGTCAGGGTCGAGGAAGCGGTCGATGATAGCGAGGTCGTCGGCACCGAACTCGTTGCGGGCCCGGGCCTCCTCGGCGTCGCGGAACACGGCCACGTTGGGGTGCTCCGCCGGGGCCTGGCCGGTGGCCATGGCCTGCACGACGGCGGCGTCGGTGGGGATCCCCCACAGGTCGGTGGCCATGCCGTCGGCGCCCAGGTGGAACAGGTTGGCCTGGCGGACGGTGGTGGCGCCGCTCGTGACCTCCACGATGCCGACCACGTGGGTGTCGTCGGCGAAGACGTCGACCACCTGCACGGTGCCTGACCCGGCCAGGACGCCCCACTGGCTGGCGAGCGCCTGGAGACCGGTCACGTCGGCCCCGCCCTCGGCGGCGCCGTGCGACACCGCGGTGGCGGTGAAGACGCCCTCGAGGGCGCCGGCGGGCGGGGTTGCGGTGGTGCGGGCCTCCAGGGCGGCCTTGAACCGGTCGGCGGTGGCCGCACCCGCAGCTCCCGACGCCGCCGCCCACATGGCCACCTCGTCGGCGAACGAGGGGCTGTGCATGCCGAAGCCGCCGTCGACGGCCAGGATCGTGCCGGTGACGAAGGCGGCCTTGGGCGAGGCCAGGAAGACCACCGCGTTGGCGATGTCCTCGGGCCGCGGCAGCTCAGCGGTCAGGCTGTGCCGCTTCATCATGTCGATCATCGGGGGCGGCATGTTGGCCGCGATCGTCGGCGTCATCGTCATGCCCGGCATGACCGTCACGCAGCGGATGCCCATCTTGCCGTACTGGGTGGCCACGCTGCGGGTGAAGCCCATGATGGCGGCCTTCGACGTGCCGTACGCGGCCCGGGTCAGCTCACCCTGCAGGCCGGCGCCGGACGAGGTGTTGACGATGACGCCGCCGCCCCGGGCCAGCATGATGGGAACGACGTGCTTGGTGCACAGCATGTAGCCGCGGACGTTGACGGCCATGGTCTGGTCCCACAGGTCGACGTCGAGCTGGTGGACCATGCCGTCGCGCATCATGAAGTCGACGCTGGTGATGGCGGCGTTGTTGTGGAGGATGTCGATGCCCCCGAAGGCCTCGACCGCCTTCTGGACCCCGGCCTGCACCGCGGCCTCGTCCGACGTGTCGAAGGCGACGCCGATGGCCTGGCCGCCCTTGGCCCCGATGGCGTCGGCCACCTCCTGGGCCTTGTCCTCGTGCAGCCCGGCCACGACCACCTTGGCGCCCGCCGCGGCCATGGCGATGGCCGTGGCCTCACCGATCCCACTCGCTCCGCCGGTGATAAGGGCGACCTTGCCGTCGAGCTCTGCCATGTGGGTCCCTCCCGCTTGTCTGGAGCTATCGAACAGGAGTCGACGGTGCCCGTCAAGGGCGACCACCGACCGGGGCCTTGGCGGGCTCGAAGCGGGGCAGCCGCGGCAGCGGGAACGACCACGGCCCCTCGCAATGGACGAGGCGGACGGAACGGGCCTCGGCGTCGAGCCACGAGGCGACGCAGGACAGCTCGTCGAGGAGATGGCGGGGGAGGGGCCCCTCCGCGTCGGCCGCAGGGTCGTCGAGGGGTAACGGGGTCCCGTCGCCCATGAGCCGGCCCCCGCGCAGCACGAGCCGCCGACCCGGGGCGCCGCTGACGGGGGCGGCCACCTCGATCTCGATGCGGCCGGCCCGGCGGAGGGCGTCGAGCTGGCGCTGGCGGGCCAGGGCTCGGGCCAGGGCGGCGGCGCGATCGCGCATGTCCGCCGCCTCTTCGTAGCGCTCCAACCGGGCCAGGGCGGCCATGCGGGCGGTGAGGGGCTCGAGCAGGATCGAGGGGTCGGAGGTGAGCCCCCGGACGACCTGGTCGACGATGGCGGCATACTCGGCGCGGGAGATCGTCCCCGCACACGGGCAGGTGGCCACGCCCAGCTGGGCCGGCGCACACGGCCCGCGGCGGGGGGTGGCGGGCACCCGGGCGGTGCAGCGGCGAAGGGGCAGGGCGGACTCGATGGCCTCGGCGACCAACCGGGCGGCGCTGCTCGACCCCAGCGGGCCGAGGTAGAGGCACCCGTCGCCCGCTCGGGGGGAGCGGACCACCGACAGGCGGGGGAAGGGCTCGTCCAGGGTGAGCTTGAGGTAGGCGTAGCGGTCCCACAGCTTCGACCGCCGGTTGAACGGCGGCACGTACCGGTGGATGAGGCGGACCTCCAGGACCGCGGCCTCCAGCGTCCCCGGGCAGACGATGTGGTCGATGGCGGACGTCTCCCGTAGCAGCTGGGACACCTTCCGGCGCTCGTCGCCACCGAAGTAGGACCGGACCCGAGCCCGGAGGTTTGTCGCCTTGCCCACGTACAGCACCCGTCCACCCGCGCCGCGGAAGAGGTAGACACCCGGGCGGCGGGGGAGCGAGGCGGTGAGGCGGAGCTTGCCGACCTGGGGGTGGGCCCGGACCGTGGGCAGCTCGAAGAGGTCGTCCAGGCCGAGCACGCCCAGGCTGCCGGCCCGCTCCAGCAGGGCGTGGAGCAGATCCCCGGTGGCCAGGGCGTCGGCCAGGGCCCGGTGGGTGGGCCGGTGGGGAAGGCGCAGCCGCTCGGCCAGGGTGCCCAGCCGGCAGTTCGGCACCTCGTCTCGCACCAGGCGCCGGGCCAGCGCGCAGGTGTCGACCCAGCGGTTGGCCACCGGCCGCCGGCCCGACGTGACCAGGGCGGCCTGGAGGAACCGCAGGTCGAACCGGACGTTGTGCCCGACGATGACCGCCCCGGCCAGGAACTCGAGGAAGGCGGGGAGCACGGCCTCGATACGAGGCGCGGGCCGGACCATGGCCTGGGTGATGCCGGTGAGCACCGTGATCTCGGGCGGGATCCCCATGCCGGGGTTGACCAAGGTCTGGAAGGTGCCGAGGCACTCGCCGCCCCGAAGCTTCACCGCCCCGACCTCGGTGATGGCCGCCTCCGGGGGTACCGCCCCGGTGGTCTCCAAGTCGAGCACGCAGAACGTCACCTGGTGGAGCGGGACGCCCAAGTCGTCGAAGCTGCGCTGCACGCCTGGGCACGTTAGGCGAACGTATGTTC
Organism: Acidimicrobiales bacterium; assembly: GCA_035494015.1. Lineage (GTDB taxonomy): Bacteria > Actinomycetota > Acidimicrobiia > Acidimicrobiales > AC-14 > CADCTB01. Next base: position 33,501 of record DATJHJ010000057.1, on the reverse strand, counting down.
GAGACGCAAGGACCGGGCCCGACGGGGGCGAGCGGTAGAGTGGCCGGTCGTGCCGACCGAACGCTACCGCTGCGCCGCCTGCGGCAACCTCACCCGCTTCGACGTGACGGCCACCCGCCGCACCCGGGCCTTCCACCACTACTCGCTGGGCGGCGACCTGTCGGTGGAGGAGGAGGTGGTCCTCGCCGAGACGGTGGAGGAGGTGGCGTGCCGCTGGTGCGGCTCAGCCCGGGCCATCGAAGTGCTCCCGGCCGAGCCCCTGGGCGCCCCGCCGCAGGGAACCGAGGGCTGACGGCGGCGCTCGACCGGCTCCTCCGCCACGCCTTGGAGGCCGCGGTGAGCGTGGCCAGGGCGGGCGAAGAAGCCACGCCGGTCGTCCCCGCGCCGACGCCGCTCCGCCCCTTCCTCCAGTTCGCCAAGCTGCCGGGCAAGGCGGTCGGCGCCGCCCGCCGGGCGGTGGAGTCGGACGAGGAGTTCCGCGCCCGGGTGGCCGAGACGGTGGCCGAGGAGGACGTGGGCCGGGCCGGGTGGCTGTGGCTCACCCGGCCGCCGGGTTGGGAGGCCGACCTCGACGAGCTGGCCCGCGACGCCGACCAGGCCGGCGAGGCGGCGGCCGAGCGCCGGGCCGAGAACGAGGCCCGGCGGCGCCTCGCTGGGGCGGAGGCGGCGACCCAGCGGGCCGAGGCCGCCGCGGCTGCGGCCCTGGCCGAGGCGGCCCGGGCCAGCGAGGTCCTGGCCGACGAACGGCGGGCCCGGCGGGCCGCGGTCCTGGAGGCCGAGGGCCTGGCCCGCCGGCTTGACCAGGCCGCGACCGAGCGCGACCGGGCCCGGGCCGAGCGGGACCGGGCCCGAGAGGAGCGCGATCGAGCCCAGGCCCGCATCGCGGAGTTAAAGGGGGAGGTCGACGAGCTGCGCCGCCGCCCGCCCCCGCCCCCGCCCGGGCCGCCGGCCCGATCCGAGCCCGGGGACGACACCACCACGACCACCACCGCAGCGGCCGGCGCGGCGTTGCTGGCTGCGGCCACCGCGGCGGCGGGAATGGCCGAGTCGCTCCGCCAAGCCGCCACCGCCCTGGGCGCCGAGACCCCTGTGCCGGCGGCCGCAACCGAACCGCCCCCCGGCGAGCCCGAGCCCCGGCGACCCCGCCCCCGCCCGCCCCGGCGACTACCCGCCCCCGTCCCGCCCGGCGTGCTGGACGACTCCGTCGAGGCGGCCGACCACCTGGTACGGGTCCCGGGTATGACCGTGCTGGTCGACGGCTACAACGTCTCGCAGACCGGGTGGCCGGACCTGCCGATCGCCGAGCAGCGCCGCCGGCTCGTCGACGCCCTGGCCGAGCTGGCCGCCCGCAGCGGGGCCGACGTGTCCGTGGTCTTCGACGGCGCCGATCCCGTGTGGCCGGCGATGGTGCCGGCGACCGCCCGGTTGGTGAAGGTCAGCTTCTCGCCGGCCGACGTGGAGGCCGACGACGTGCTGCTGGCACGGGTCGCCGACCTCGATCCCTCCCGCCCCGTCCTGGTCGCGTCCAGCGACCGCCGGGTCCGCGACGGCGCCGCGGCCATGGGCGCCAACGTCGTCTCCTCCCCGCAGCTCCTCGCCGCCCTCCGTCGCTGACCCGGCCGGTGAGCCCGGGCGGCGTTCACTGGAAACGAAGTCGACAGGAACCCGTCAGCTAGATTCCGGCCGGATGGCGGGCTGACGGGACAGAGGGGGGCGTGTGGACACCGGGAATACCGCGTGGGTGCTCGTGTCGGCGGCATTGGTGTTGTTCATGACACCGGGCCTGGCGTTCTTCTACGGGGGCATGGTGCGCTCGAAGAACGTGCTCGGCATGCTCATGCAGAACTTCTTCTGCATGGGCATCGTGAGCGTCCTGTGGGCGGTGGCCGTGTTCAGCCTGGCCTTCGGCAAGGACGTCGGGGGCGGGTTCGTCGGCAACCTCGGCTTCGCCGGCCTCCGCCACCTGGCCGACGCCGCGACCACGCTGCCCGGCTATGCGGGCGACTTCGCCCTGTCCGTCCCACCCCTGGCCTTCGTCGCCTTCCAGCTCATGTTCGCCATCATCACGCCGGCCCTGATCACCGGCGCCATCGCCGACCGGATGAAGTTCGCGGCCTGGGCCCTGTTCGTCGGCGTGTGGCTGGTCCTGGTCTACGCCCCGGTCGCCCACTGGGTCTTCAGCCCGCAGGGGTGGCTGTTCAAGCGGGGCGCCCTCGACTTCGCCGGCGGGACCGTCGTCCACATCAACGCCGGGGTCGCCGCCCTGGCCGTGGTCCTCGTCCTCGGCAAACGCCGGGGGTGGCCGGCCGAGGCCATGGCCCCGCACTCCTTGCCGTTCACCCTCCTCGGCACGGGCATCCTCTGGTTCGGCTGGTTCGGGTTCAACGCCGGGTCCGCCCTCGGGGCCAACGGCCTGGCCGCCCAGGCCCTGGTCAACACCCATATGGCCGCCGCCGCCGCCCTTCTGGGCTGGCTGCTGGTCGAGCGGGTCAAAGGGGGTCACCCCACCACGCTGGGAGCGGCGTCCGGCGCGGTGGCCGGGCTCGTCGCCATCACCCCGTGTGCCGGGTTCGTCGGCACCATGTCTGCCATCGTCATCGGGTTCCTCGCCGGCGTGGTCTGCTTCCTGGCCATCCAGCTCAAGTTCCGGTTCCGCTACGACGACGCCCTCGACGTGGTGGGCGTCCACCTGGTCGGCGGGATCCTGGGCTCGCTGCTCCTCGGGCTCTTCGCCGACGCCGGCATCAACGCCCTCGGCGCCGACGGCCTGTTCGCCGGGGGCGGCCTCTCCCTGCTCGGGAAGCAGCTGCTGGCCGTGGGCGCCACGCTGGTGTGGTCCTTCGTCATATCCTTCCTGCTGGCCAAGGCCATCGACGCCACCATCGGGCTGCGGGTGACCGCCGACCAGGAGGCCGAGGGGCTCGACGTCACCCAACACGCCGAGGCGGCCTACGCCTACGGCGACTTCGGTTCTATGGGAAGGGTCGGCTCGTGAAGCTGGTCACCGCCATCATCAAACCCTTCAAGCTGGACGACGTGAAGGAGGCCCTGCGCGGCCTGGGGATCGCCGGGATGACCGTCTCCGAGGTCCAGGGCTTCGGCCGCCAGCGGGGCCACACCGAGGTGTACCGGGGCACCGAGTACACGGTCGACTTCGTGCCCAAGGTCCGGGTGGAGATCCTGGCCGACGACGACGATGCGGTCGAGATCTCCCGGGTCATCGTGGAGGCGGCTCGCACCGACAAGATCGGCGATGGCAAGGTATGGACCGTGCCCGTCGACGGAGTGACCCGCATCCGGACCGGGGAGATGGGGCACGACGCCCTCTGACGAACGGTTGGCCGCGGCCCGGGCCAACCCTGGGCTTCGGGGGGTCGACTACTGCGCCGCCTGGTCGGCGGCGGTCGACGGGTGGCTGGCCGGCCTCTTCGCCGCGGCCACCGCCGAGGCCGGTTCGGGCGGCGGCTTGGCCCTCGTCGCCATCGGCGGGTACGGGCGGCAGGAGCTGTGCCCGGGCAGCGACCTCGACCTGCTCCTGCTCCATCGGGGCCGCCGGGACCGCGGCGAGCTGAGCCGGATCGCCGAGCGGCTCTGGTACCCGGTGTGGGACCAGGGCCTCAAGCTCGGCCACGCGGTGCGCACGGTGAAGGAGGCGCTCGCTCTGGCCGGTTCCGACCTGAACACGGCCACCGCCCAGCTCGACACCCGCCTGATCGCCGGCGATGCCGAGCTGGCGGCCGAGCTGGCCCGCCGGGCGGGGGAGCAGTGGCGGGCCACCGGCGCCCGCTGGCTGGCCGCGCTCAGCCGGTCGGTGGCCGAGCGCCACGAGGCGGCGGGCGAGGTCGCCTTCCTGCTGGAGCCCGACCTGAAGGAAGGCCGCGGCGGCCTGCGTGACGTGCACGCCCTGCGCTGGGCGGAGGCGGCGCGGCGCATCCTCTTCGAGGGCGACGACGAGGCCCTGGCCGCCGCCCACCGCACCGTGCTCGAGGTCCGGATCGAGCTGCAGCGGCGCACCGGCAAGCCCAGCGACCGGCTCCTGCTCCAGGAACAGGACGCGGTCGCCGAGGCCCTGGGAGACGCCGACGCCGACGCCCTGATGGCCCGCCTGGCCACCGCGGCCCGGACCATCGCCTGGACCAGCGACGACGCATGGGAGCGCATCGGCTCCTCGCTTCAGGGCCCGCGCGGCCGGGTGGCGGCGGCGGACCGACCGCTGGGCGCCGGGGTCGTCCTTCGCGAGGGCGTGGTCGAGCTGGCGCCGGGCGCAGAACCCGCCGGCGACCCGGGGCTGGTGCTGCGGGCCGCTGCCGCCGCCGCCCGATCAGGGACGCGCTTGGGTCGCCACAGCCTGGACCGCCTGGCCGCGGCCGGCCCGCCGGCCCTCGGCGACCCGTGGCCGGACGAGGCCCGCCAGAGCCTGGTTGCCCTGCTGGGCGCGGGTCGGTCGGCCGTGAGCGTCATCGAGGCCCTCGACCAGAAAGGCCTGCTCGTCGCCATGCTGGCCGAGTGGGCGGCGGTCCGCTGCCGCCCGCAGCGCAACGCCTACCACCGCTTCACGGTCGACCGCCACCTGTGCGAGGCCGCGGTGGGCGCCGCCGACCTCGTCGGCCGGGTCGCCCGGCCCGACCTCCTCCTGGTCGGGACCTGGCTCCACGACATCGGCAAGGGCTTCGTCGGCCTGCGGGGCGACGACCACACCGTCGCCGGCGAGGCGGTGATCGCCGAGATGGGCGCCCGCATGGGGTTCCCGCCCGACGACGTGGACGTGCTGGTGGCCATGGTCCGCCACCACCTGCTGCTGCCGGACGTGGCCACCCGCCGCGACCTCGACGACCCCTCGACGGTGGAGGCCGTGGCCCGGGCCGTCGGCGACCGGGACGTCCTCGCCCTCCTCCACGCGCTGACCGAGGCCGACAGCCTGGCCACCGGCCCGGCGGCCTGGAGCCCGTGGAAGGCCCGGTTGGTAGAGGAGCTGGTCGAGCGGGTGGACCAGCTCCTGGCCGGTGGCGGACCTGCGGTGGCGCCGGAGTTCCCGACGGTGGCGCAGCTGGCCGCGGTCGAGCGCGCCCGCCGGGCCGGCCGCCTGGTCATCGAGGCCGACGGGAACTCGGCCACGGTGGCGGCGCCGGACCGCCCCGGCCTGTTCAGCCGCGTCGCCGGCGTCCTGGCCGTGCACGGGTTGGACATCCTGGCCGCCCGGGCCTGGTCGAGCGAGGACGGCATGGCCATGGAGGAGTTCGACGTCGAGCCCGCCTTCGGTCGCCGGCCGGACTGGGCCGCGGTGGAGGCTGACGCCGTGCGGGCCCTGGCCGGGGACCTGTCGCTCGAAGCCCGGCTCGGCGCCCGGGCCCGGGAGTACGCCGGCCGCCCAGGCACGCGGGCCGCCTTCCCGGCCCGCACCGAGGTGACGGTCGACAACGACGCATCCGAGAGCGCCACGGTGGTCGACGTCCGGGCCCCGGACCGCATCGGCACCCTGTACCGCGTCACACGTGCCCTGGCCGACCTGGGGCTCGACATCCGCCACGCCAAGGTGGCCACCATCGGCCACGAGGTGGTCGACGCCTTCTACGTCATCGAGGCGTCCGGGGCCAAGGTGGGCGAGGACCGGATCCCCGTCATCGAGGGCGCCCTGCGGCACGTCCTGCTCGGCGTCGAGCGCAGCGCCTGACGCCCCGGCCGTAGGCTCCCGCCCGTGGACGTCGAGGAGGCCCGGGCCTTCATCCGGGGCAACAGCCGGGGCGTGCTGTCGACGGTGCGGGCCGACGGGCGCCCGCAGATGTCGGCGGTGTCCGTGGCCGTCGACGACGAGGGGCGGGTGGGGATCAGCACGCGGGAGGGCGCGTACAAGGTCCGCCACGTGCGCAAGGACCCGCGAGTGTCGCTGTTCGTGATGTCCGAGGACTTCTGGTCGTGGATCCAGGTGGACGGCATCGCCACCGTCACCTCCCTCCCCGAGGCCATGGAGCCGCTGGTCGCCCAGTACCGGGCCATCGCGGGCGAGCACCCGGACTGGGACGAGTACCGCCGCGCCATGCAGGACCAGCGCCGGGTCATTTTGCGCATCGACATCGAGCGGGCCGGTCCCGACCGCCAGGGCTGAACGGGGCTCCGGCGGCGGGCCGGGCTTAGGATGGGGCGTGGACTCGGGGAGGCGCTGAGGGTGGAGCCTCCGAGTTATGCCCGGCCTCGCCCATCGCACCGGAGCCCGCTTCCGGGCCCTGCTCGGGTCGGACGCCGCCAGCGTGCGGCAAGGGCTCGTTGCCCTGCTCGTTTCTTCTGGCGGTGACCTCCTCGCCGGGCTGACCCTCGGCGCCATCACCCACACCCTCGACCGCCTCCCCGGCCTGCTGGTGCTCGTTCCAGCCGCCATCGGCATGCGCGGCAACATCTTCGGCGCCTTGGGGAGCCGGCTCGGGACGTCGATCCACGCCGGGACGTTCCGCCTGTCCCGGCGGGTCGACACCGTCGTGGGCCAGAACGTCGTCGCCGCCCTGGCGCTGACCCTGTCCATCTCCCTGGCCCTGGCCGTGCTGGCCAAGGCAGTGGCCATCGGGTTCGGGGTCCCGCACACCATCTCGGTCGCCGACTTCGTCCTGATCTCGGTCGTCGGGGGGGCCTTCTCCTCGGTGGCCGTGCTCGGCATCACTCTGGCCGTCGCCGCCGGCTCCGTGCGTTTCGGCTGGGACATGGACAACGTGGCCTCCCCCCTGGTCACCGCGGCGGGCGACGTGGTGACCCTGCCGTCGCTCTTCCTCGCCACCTACCTGCTCGGCTTCCACGTCGTGTCTCCGGTCGTCGCCGCCATGCTCGCCGCCGTGTCGGTCGCCGTGCTGCTCCGGGGGTGGCGGGCCGGGCTGCCGCTCCTGCGCCGCATCGTCCGCGAGTCGGCCCCGGTCCTCTGCGTGGCCGGCACCATCGACGTGCTCGCCGGCCTCACCATCGAGAAGCGGCTCGAGTCCTTTCTCGCCTTTCCCGGCCTCCTGGTGCTCGTCCCACCGTTCCTGGAGGACACGGGCGCGCTGGGCGGCATCTTGTCGAGCCGGCTGGGCAGCAAGCTGCACCTCGGCGTCTTGCAACCCACGAACGTGCCCGAGCGGGCCGCTCGCGGCGACTTCGTGCTGACGTTCCTCTACGCCATCCCCGTCTTCGTACTGGTGGCGGTGTCATCGGAGGTCGCGGCGAGCGTCGCCGGGCTGGCCACGCCCGGGATGCTGAGGATGATCGGGGCGTCGCTGATCGGGGGCTTCATCGCCACGACCATCGCGGTCGTGCTCGCCTACTACGGGGCGATCGCCACCTACCGCCTGGGCCTCGACCCGGACAACCACGGCATCCCCATGATCACGTCCTCCATGGACCTCGTGGGGGCCTTCGCCCTGATGCTGGCCATCGTGCTCGTCGGCATCCGGTGAGTGGGCATAGCCTGTTGAGGCCAACGCATGGATGAACGACCGCGGAACCTGAAGACGATGCTCTCGGAGGCGAAGGACAACTCCGAGCTGATGATCGATCTGGCCTACGCCGCCGTCTACTTCGGCGACTCGGCGATGGCCGACGAGGTCGACGAGCTGGAAGAGCGGCTCTCCGCCCTCGTCCACGAGATGCGCGCCGTGTGCGTCCTCGCCGCCCGGTCGCCCCGGGACGCCGACGCCATGGCGTCCGTGCTCCAGGTCGTGGGCGCCATCGAGCGGCTCGGGAACGCGGCTGTCGACATCGCCCGGATCGTGACCCGTCGCCTCGGGATCCCCCGGGCGCTCGTGGCGGACCTGTCGGCGGCCGAGGAGATCTCCCACCGGGTCCGCATCCGCGAAGGCTCGCAGATGGCCCACCGCAGCTTGTCGGACCTCGAGCTGCCGGTGGAGGTGGGTATGCGGGTGGTCGCGGTGCGGCGCGAGCGCGAGTGGATGACCGATGTCGACGGCGACCTCGTGCTGGTGCCCGGCGACGTGCTGTTCCTCCAGGGCGCCGCCGCCGGCATCGCCGAGCTACGGACGCTGGCGGGCGCTCCGGAGTGGGAACCGCCCACCGCGGCCGACGAGCAGGGGGTTTCCGACCTGGACCGGGCCATCGACGTCCTGGTCGAGATGAAGAACATCTCCGAGGTGGCGACCGGCCTGGCCTACTCGGCGCTCGTCCTTCGCGACCACGGGCTGGCCGCCGAGGTCAACCACCTCGAGGACCGGCTCGACGAGATGAAGGAGCGGCTGGAGCTCTGGGTCCTGCGGGCCGCGCAGGAGCACGTCGACCCGTCGGCCCTGCGTGGTCTGATCCACCTGGCCCAGGCCGCCGAGGAGATCGGCGATGCCGCCCAGCAGCTCGTCTGGCTGGTGGAGAAGGGCGAGGAGCTCCACCCCATCCTGGCTATCGCCCTCGGTGACGCCGACGAGGTGGTGGTGCGCGTGCCGGTGGCGCCGGGTTCGGCGGCCGACGGCCGGTCGCTCCTCGACCTGTGCATGGAGACCGAGACCGGTTTCTATCTGCTGGCCATCCGCCGCGGCGGCCGCTACCTGTACCGGCCCCGAAAAGGCGTCATCCTCCAGTCCGGCGACGAGCTCATCGCCACCGGCCCCGACGAAGGCCACGCCCTCCTGGCCGAGCTCTGCGGCTACCACCTCATCGAGGACCAGGACACCGGCCAAGACCAACTCGTCCCCGCGGGGACCCACCGGTAGCGTCCGCCCGCCCGGCACGTCCCGGAAGCGCCAGTCGGAGGAGTCCGTTCGACGGGACAGCGAGCAGCGCGGCCGAAGGCCGCGCGACGCAGTTGGTTCGTCCCAGGCCGAAGGCCTGTGCCTATAGCCAGTCCTTGGCTCTGAACCACAGATAGCCGGCCACGGTGATGAAGGCCATCAGGCCTAGCGCCCACCAGAAGCCCAGGATCCAGCCCAGTTCCGGCATGTGCTTGAAGTTCATGCCGTAGATCCCGGTGATGAGGGTGGACCCGAGGAGGATGGCGCCCCACGAGGTCATCCGCTTCATCACCTTGTTCATCCGGTTCGAGATGATGGCCAGGTGGGCGTCGACGACGTTGCCCATCAGCTCGCGGTGGTTGTCGACCATGTCGATGGCCCGGAGCACGTGGTCGAACACGTCCTGGAGGTGGGTGACGGCGTTGTCGTCGATCCACTCGACCTCTTTGCGGAGCAGGGCGGCGAGCACGTCCCGGGTCGGCACGGCCAGGCGCCGGTAGAGCAACAGGCGGCGACGGACCTCGAACAGCTCGTGCTGGATGTCCCGTTCGTCGACGGGCCCCTCGCCGAAGATCCGGTTCTCGAGGTCCTCGAGCTCGTCCTCCACCTCGTCGTTGCGGCTGAAGTACCCGTCGACCAGCTCGTCGAGCACGACATAGAGCAGGAAGCCGACGGTGGTGTGCTCGGCCCGCGTCCGCTCGAAGCGCTTCCGGGTCCGGTCGATGAACGACGGCTCGCCCGGGACGTCGTCCTCCCGGACGGTGATCAGCCAGCTCGGGCCGATGAAGATGTCGACCTCGTTGCGCTCGGCGGTGTAGGCGACCAGGAAGGCATGGCTGGGGTAGTGCTCCAGCTTGGGGCGCTGGTGGCGCTCGCGCACGTCCTCCATGGCCAGGGGGTGAAGGGAGAACTCGTCCTGCAGGAGGGCCAGGTCGTCCTCGGTCGGGCCACTGACGTCGACCCATACCAGCTGCTCCGGGCGCTTGATCTCCTCGGAGACGTCGAGGGGGTTGACCTCCTTGGTCGTACCGTCCGGGTAGCAGCGAGCCGTGATCACCCGGGCGCCGGTCCCACGGTCCGGCGGACCTGCTCCTGGCGCTCGGCCACGGTCCCGGTGAGGGTGGTGAAGGCCACGTCGGCGCCCTTGAGGAGCTCGACCACCCGGCCGTCGATGTCGGCCTGGAACTCCGGGCTGTCCGGGCGGAGGCCGTCGAGCACGATCGGGAACTCGATGGGCAGGTAGAAGACGTGGTCGTAGCGGGCCCGGAGGTCGAGGGTGGCGATCTCGCGGGACTCGTACCAGAGGTGGTTCTCCTTGCGGCTGCCGTCCTGGTGCTCCATGACCCAGTCGGCGTAGGCCAGGACGTCGTAGATCGACCGGTCGGCCACGAAGCGGTCGTGGATCGCCTCCGCCCGCCACTGCTTCAGGAAGATGAGGGTCTCGGTCTCGGCCGTGGCGCTCTGGTCGAGCGGGAAGCCGAGCTGGACGACCTCACGGGCTACCTCGGGGAGGAGCGGGTAGTCCCACTCCTTGGCGAACAGGTCGGCGAGCGTGGTCTTGCCCGTGGAGAACGAACCGACAAAGGCGATCTTCATGGCGACAGTGTGGCCGGGGCGCCGTTGTTGTGCCGTGACCCGCTGCCGTCAATCAGCTTTGAGCTCGGGGGGGTAGAGGTAGTAGTTGGCGGCGGACGCCGCGGTGGCGCCCTCGTGGACGGCGGTGGTGATCTGGTGGGAGTGGATCCGGGTCACGTCGCCGGCGGCGTAGACGCCGGGGATGTTGGTCCGCTGCTCGATGTCGGTGTCGATGTAGCCGTTCTCGTACAACTTGACCCCGAGGTCCACGGCGAGCTGCACCTCGGGCGTGGCGCCCTGGGTGCAGAACAGGGCGTCGAGGGGGATGTGGCGGCCCTCCTCGCTCAGCACGGCCTCGAACTGGCCGTCGGCGCCGATGGCCCGCTCGATCTTGTCGTGGATGACCTCGATGCCGAACTTCTCCAGGCGGGCCTGGTACTTCCCGTCGATCTCGTTCACGTGGCTGTTTGTGAGCAGGGTGAGCTTGTTGGAGAACCGGCTGAGCTGCACCGCCTCGCCCGCGGCGGCGTTGGTGTGCCCGATGACCAGGATGTTCTTGCCCTTGCTCGAGTAGCCGTCGCACGTGATGCACCAGAACATGCTGTGGCCGACGTATTGCTCCCACCCGTGGAAGTGGGGGTAGTGGTCGAGCACGCCGGTGCAGATGATGACGACCCTGGCCCGCACGGTGCCGAACTGGCCCTCGGCCACGAACTCGTCGCCGTCGCGTTTGCAGTCGACGACCTTGTGGTGCTCCCAGTCGATCTGGGGGTACTCGGCGAGCTGGGCCCGGCCCAGCTCGCGCAGCTTGACCGCCGGCACGCCGCCCGGGAACCCGAGGTAGTTGTGGTTCATCTGGTGATGGGTCGACCGGCCGTGGCCGGCGTCGAAGATGACGCACGAGCGGTCGTAGCGGGCCATGTAGATGGCCGCCGAGAGGCCGGCGGGGCCCGCTCCCACGATGATGGCGTCGGTGATCTTGGCGGCCATGCTCAAGCTGGGATGTCGGACTCGTCGTCCACCCGGTGGAACTCGCCCCCGGCGTCGTCGTCGCCGGCGGCGATGAACGTCTCGGCCACGGCCTGGTTGCAGCCGACCACGTAGACCTCCTCGCCGATCTGGACCTTGGCCCGGAAGAACAGCAGCTCGTTCATGCCCTGGCGGGAGATCGACTCCAGCTCCTGGGCGTTGATGACGACCCGGCTGGGGTTGGCGGCGATGACCCGCTCGAGGTCTCGCCGTACCTTGATGACCTCGTCCGGGTCGAGCCTGCCCCGCAAGACCACCCGGGCCGTGCCGTCGGCCATGGAGAACTGGGAGTCGAACTTGTCCGTGGCCGAGACGATGCGGACCTTGACCCGGCACTCCTCGTTCTGGGGCAGGCGCACGGTGAGGGCGTCGGGGTCGAAGTCGGCGTAGGGCAGGTCGTTGACCCATACCTCGGCCAGGCGCACGCTGCCAGGCGGCAGCAGGTCGGGGGCGACCCGCAGGGTCCCGTCGGGGAACGAGACGGCCTTGGGCTTGAAGTGCAGCTCCAGATCCTCCTCGTTGACCAGCAGGTTGCTGTAGACGGCGGCCAAGTAGCACAGCTCCATGGAGTGGTAGCCCGACATGGAGTGGCTGCCCTTGAGGCGCTCGTTGCCGACGAGGTAGGGGATGCCGCTGGCCAGGACGTTGAAGTAGACGCCGCCCTCGTCGTGGTCCAGGAAGTGGGCGTTGTAGAAGGCGGCCGACTCCCGGGCCAGCCGGGTGTGCTCGTGGTTCCCCAGCGAGCCGGCCAGGATGTAGTAGGCGAGGATGCCCTGCTCCTGCTGCCACCAGGCCTTGCGGTCGTGCCAGATGAAGCGGTGCCACTCCTGGCCCGGCTCCCGGGTGCGCTCGACCACGTCGTACCAGCCACCCCGCTGCTGGTCGCTGCCGACCTTGGGCATGGTGTCGGCGATCTTGTTGGCCAGGTGGACGTAGCCGTCGTTGGGGCGCAGGTGGTGGATGCGCATCAGGTTCCAGGCGATCTTCAGGTTGTGGCCGACCACCGCGCTGTCCTGCTGCCAGCCCCACTTGCGGTCGGCGGTCCAGTCCTCGTGGAAGCGCTCCTGCACGAACGGGCTGTGCTCGTCGTCGGGGAAGCGCTCCAGGATGGTGTTGCCCGTCTCGACCAGGAAGTCGGCCAGATCCTGGCGGCCGGTGGCGATGACGGCGTTGATGAGGTAGGCGGGGGCGTGGTCGCCGACGGAGTTCCAGTTCTTGCGGGCCCGGTTGGATCGCAGGGCGTCGGACCGCCCGTCGAGGTTCACCGGGTCCAGGTGGGAGAAGAAGCCGCCCTTGTCGGTGTCCCGGTAGAAACGGTCGAACAGGGTGATGGTCTTGTCGATGTCGTCGAGGATGCGGGGGTCGCCCGTGACCCGGTAGGTCTGCGTGGGGCCGGCGAGGGCGTAGATCTGCTCGTACATGGGGATGGCGTCGTAGTCGTCGCCGAACTCGGAGGTGAAGATCTTGCGCTGGCTGTTCCCCGACACGTCGATGCCGTGGTACCAGTAGACGATCCCCTCGGCCTCGTTGGTGGCCCGCATGTGCTCCCGCAGGTACTCGGTGCCGCTCTCGGCCGCCTGCAGGAACCGGTCCTCGCCGGTGAGGAGGTAGGCGGTGGCCAGGCCGTAGACCAGCCGGGAGATGGTGTCGGTCTCCTGGCGGTAGTCGGGGGCGATGTAGTCGGGGGTGTGGGTGCCCGACAGCGACAGCTTGGTGCGGTAGTTGCGCCAGTCGTAGTTGCCGTCGGGGAACTGGCCCCGGAGGTAGAAGTCACCGATGAACCGGGCCTGGTTCACCCACCAGCGGGGCTGCTCGAAGATGTACTCCTTGCCCCGGATGCTGGGGAAGATCATCGACTTGACCTCGTAGCGCAGCCCGCCGGCCTCGGGGTAGAAGATGCCGTAGGCGAACAGGAAGCGCTCGGGGACGAGCATGTCCCGCATCTGGCTAGTGGTGTCCAGGTAGGCCTCGCCGAAGTTGCGCATGGCCTGGGAGAACGTGTTCTTGGTCAGGAAGGCCTGGAACTCCCGGCCGTCGCTGGTCCGCAGCCCGAATGAGTCGGTCCCGTCGTCATAGGCGGTCACGTACCCGGCGATGGTGTCGGAGAACGTGAAGTTGACGTTTGCGGTGCTCATGGGGCGACCGTTCCTCCTGGTTGAGAGACGAGGACGACCGCGCTGCGGCCGAAAACGTGAAAAGTGGTGCCGTCGACGGGAAGCTCCGAGCCGGGCTCGGCGATGTCGCCGGGCGACGGGCGCGAGGTGTCGGCCGCGAGGGCCCACCGGCGGCCCGGGACCTGGGGGATTTCGAAGTCGAGGCCCAGGTCGTACATGTTGAACATGACGTGCAGGTCGGCCTCGTCGTCGCGACCCCCGAGCGTGAAGGCGAGGACGCGGCACTGGGGATCCTGCCAGCCCGGTTGGTTCAGCAGGCAGCCGTGCCATGCGACCTCGGGCAGGCCCCGCCCGTTTACCTCGCCGCCGAAGAAGGCATCCCGGCGCAGGACGGGGTTGCGCTTCCGGAGCCGGATCATGCCGGCCACGAACCGCACCAGGTCGCGGTGGGTGTCCACCAGCGACCAGTCGAACCAGCTGAGCTCGTTGTCCTGGCAGTAGGCGTTGTTGTTCCCGCCCTGGGTGCGCCGGAACTCGTCGCCGCCGAGGAGCATGGGGGTGCCCCGGCTGACGAGCAGCATGACGATGGCGTTCTTCACCTGCCGCGCCCGCAACGCCTCGATGTCCGGATCCGTGGTGGGGCCTTCGACGCCGCAGTTCCAGCTCCGGTTGTCGTCCGAGCCGTCCCGGTTGCTCTCGCCGTTGGCCTCGTTGTGCTTGCCGTTGTAGCTGACCAGGTCGTTGAGGGTGAACCCGTCGTGGCAGGTCAGGAAGTTGATGCTGTTGGTCGGCAGCTCCTCCTCCGGGCCGAACAGGTCCTGGCTCCCCGCCAGGCGGGTGGCCACCGCGCCCACGATCCCCGGTTCCCCCTTGAGGAAGCGGCGCAGGTCGTCGCGGTAGGGCCCGTTCCACTCGCACCACCGCTTCCCGGGGAAGCGCCCGACCTGGTAGAGGCCGCCGGCGTCCCAGGCCTCGGCGATCACCTTGGTCTCGGAGAGGATGCGGGACAGCTCGATGTTCCAGAGCACGGGCGGGACGCTCATCGGCGCGCCCCCCTCGCCCCGGGACAGGACGGAGCCCAGGTCGAAGCGGAACCCGTCCACGTGGCACTCGGAGACCCAGTACTCGAGTGACTCGATGATGTACTTCGTGACAACCGGATGGTTCGCATTGAAGGTGTTGCCGCACCCCGAGTAGTCCATGTAATACGTCTTGTCACCGGGGACGAGGTGGTAGTAGGCCTCGTTGGCCTGGCCCCGGAAGCTGATCGTGGGCCCGTTCTGGTTGCCCTCGCTGGTGTGGTTGTAGACCACGTCGAGGATCACCTCGATGCCGGCCTTGTGCAGGGCCTTGACCATGTCCCGGAACTCGCGCAGGTGGTTCCCCTCGCCCGGCTCGTTGCAGTAGGACGACTGGGGGGCGAAGTGGCCGTAGGGGTCGTAGCCCCAGTAGTTGCGCAGCGGCGTCCCGTCCGGGGCGGCGCGCAGGACCTGCGACTCGTCGAAGTCGAAGATGGGGAGCAGCTCCACCGCGGTGATGCCCAGGTCGACCAGGTACGGGATCTTCTCGGCCACCCCCCGGAACGTGCCGGGGTACGCGACGCCGGAGGTGGGGGACTGGGTGAAGCCCCGCACGTGCATCTCGTAGATGACGGTGTCCGCCATGGGCGTGTTCGGGAACTGGTCGTCCTCCCACTCATAGTCGTCGGGGTCGAGCACCACGCTGCGCATGGAGGACGTCCCGTTGTCCTCCGGGCCCACCGCCTTGCCGCGGTCCCAGAGGCTGTTGACGTTCCCGAGGGCGTACGGGTCGATGAGGACCTTGTTGAAGTTGAACCGGCAGCCCGTCTCGCGGGTGTTGGTCGGCCCGTCCATGCGGTAGGCGTAGACCTGACCGGCACCGATGCCCGCGACGTGGACGTGCCAGAAGTGGAAGCTCCGGTTCATGCCCGCATCCAGCTCGATGACCTGCGCCGGCTGGGCCGCGTCGTGGTCCTCGAAGAGCAGGAGCTGGACCCTGGTGGCGTACTCCGAGTAGATGGAGAAGTTGACGCCGGCGCCGTCCTGGTCGACGGTCGCGCCGAGCGGCTGGGACCGCCCGGCAGTGACCTTCAGATCGTTCATGGGCATGCGTCCACCTCTCGTCGTCCGTTCCGGCCCGGTGGCGTCCGGAGAATCTTAGGGGAGCCCGGAAGGCACCGCTTCCCCTCGCACGGCGCCTCGCGCCGGGCCAGAGACCCCTTGGCAATCTCGTAGTGGCGGTGGTAACAAGTTGCGCTCCCGCTTTCGCGGGGAGGGGTTGCTCTGGTTGTGCTTCCGCTGGTCGCACAGGGAGGTTGATCGATGTCCCAGAACGTGACGCCCGAGCTGGTTGGCAAGGCCTACGAGGCCTTGGCGACGGGCGACCCGGCTCAGGTGGCGCAGTACTGGGCCGAGGACATGGTGTGGCAGGTTCCCGGCCACAACCAGCTCTCCGGCTGGAAGCACGGGCGCGACGAGTTCCTGCACTTCATGCAGCGGGTGGGCGAGCTCAGCGGCGGCAGCTTCCACATGACGCCGATCACGGTCATGACCAACGACGACTACTCCTGTGATGTGACCAACAACCAAGGGACGCGGGCGGAGGATCCCAGCAAGAAGCTGAACATCGACGTCGCCCACGTCCTGCGCTGGAAGGACGGCAAGGTCATCGCCGGCAAGGGCGGGATCATGGGCGACGGCACCGCGCAGTACGACGAGTTCTGGTCCTAGGAAAGAGAGCGCCCTGTGCCCATCATCACCGTCAAGGTCATCAAGGGTGTCGTGTTGACCAGCGACGAGCAGAAGCGCGACCTGCTCAAGAAGATGACCGACACCTTCATCAGTGTCGTCGGCGATGTCGCCCGGCCGTACACGTACTGCATCATCGAGGAGACACCCCTCTACGAGTGGTCGATCGGCGGCCATCCCCTCCCGGACCTGCCCTTCCTGTACGGGCCGGAGTACGCCGAGATGCACGCCAAGGCCAACGCCATGATGAAGTCGTTCGTCGAGTCGCAGGCGGCGGCCTCCGACGCCCCGGCCGCGGCACCCGTCGACAACGTCCCGGCCGGTGGCCACGACGAGTGGAGCACGCGTGCGCAGGCCATCTGGGCCGGCTCGACTTAGGGCGACCGATCGGTGACAGATCACTCCGCCACTTCGCCCGAGGAGGCCAAGGCGGTCATCCGCCGGTGGAACGACGAGGGCTGGTCGGGAGGCAACTACGACCTGGCCCATGAGATCATCGCGCCGGTGATGACGGTTCACGGGGCCGGCGGCCAGGCCGTCGGCATGGGCCCCGATGGCCTGATCGACCTGATCAGGACGTGGCGGACGGCGTTCCCCGACGGGAGGATGACGATCGACGACCTCATCGTCGACGGGGACCTGGTCGGCATCCGTAACACCTGGCACGGGACCCAGACGGCCGACTTCTACGGCATCCCGGCCAGCGGGAAGCAGGTCCACGTCACCTCCATAGGGATCGACAGGGTCAAGGACGGCCAGGTGGTGGAGGGCTGGGGCGAGCTCGACATGGTCGGCATGATGCAGCAGCTCGGCGCCATGCCGGTCGCCGGCGCTGGCGCGGTGGCCACCGGGCGGTCGCCCGAGTGGGGCCCGAGCGCGGGCGCCGCCGGGGGCGCCGCGGCAACGCCGGCGGACAAGGACGCCGCCATCCGCTTCGTCGAGGCCCTGGGCGCAGGGGAGGCGGCCTCGCTGGCCGACGTGGTCGACCCGGATGACTTCGTCGACCACAACCCGGTGTGGGGAACCACGACCTGGCACGAGGTCGTGGCGGCCATGGCCATGCTCCGGGCCGCCATGCCGGATCTGCGGGTCGAGGTCGAGCGCGACATCGTGATCCGCGAGGGCGACCAGGTCTCGGTCCACTCCGTCCTCACCGGGACCCACACCGGTGGCGAGCTGTTCGGGGTTCCCGCCAGCGGCAAGCAGGCCACCTGGACCGGCAACGACTTCCTCCGCTTCGCCGGCGGCAAGGTCGTCGAGCGATGGGTCTCGGCCGACACCCTCACCCTGTTCCAGCAGCTGGGGATCCTGCCCGGGGGCTGAGCGGAAGAGGCCGTTGTCGGCGGCACCGAGCCGTCGTAGAGTCGGCGGTGCCGGCCGCGGAGGCGCGGCATGGTTGGGGCGAGGAGGGTCTTGCGGATGAAGAAGAGCGTGGCGCTGCTGGCGGGCGTCGTCTGGCTGCTGTTGGCCCAGGCCGGGGCGGCGTTCGCCTCGACCTCCGGCCCGCAGACGTGGGTCGTCGTGAGCAGGAGCGGCGAGCCGACCAGGGTCGGGGCCTACGGGGTGATCAACTCGGCGGGCACGGTCACCGACCGGCTGACCCTGCACCTCGAGAACGGCACCTTCGACAACTTCGCCACCCAGACCTTCCCGGACGGCACGGTGGAGTACCACGGCTCCGGCACCGCGGTCCTCACCGTGAACCCCCTAACCTGCGTCGGCAGCGGGCACTTCGTCGGCCCGTTCGTGATCACCGGCGGTACCGGGCGCTACGCCAACGCCAGCGGGAGCGGGGTGGCCATCGGCGATCTGGGGTTCCTCTTCGCCCGGACGGCCAACGGGTGTTCCCAGGCGCCCCTCCAGTTCTGGGGCGTGGCCCGCGCGACAGGCACGCTGACCATACCCTGAGGGCCCCGGGCCGAAGGGGGCTAGTCGAACGGCCCCGGCTTCGGTAACGTCGCCCAATGGAGGGGAGAGCGCGCATGGTGGAGCGGCAGCGGTGACCAACCGTGGCCAGGCGCGCCGACCGGGATGCCACGACCGTTTGAACAGGTGATCAAGGAGGCGTCAGGTGCTAGGTGACCAGTTGGGTGAAGTCAGCGGGACGGTGAGCGGGTTCCGCGTCGTCAAGGGGGACATGGTCCCCCGCATCGAGACGAACTTCGAGGGCAGCGGGACCTTCTGCGGCCAGCAGGTCACCGAGATCGTCACGTACTGGGCCCAGGTCCGGATGGACGGGACGTTCTACGGTGGCGCCGACGGGCTGGTCGTCACCCCTGACACCCAGAGCGCCGTCTACACGGGCAACGGGGTCGGCCGCATGAAGGGGGACAACCTCGCCGCCATGTGGCGGGGCGGGCTGTACTACACGAGCTTCTCGCCCGCCTTCGCCGGGCTCAACCTCACCACCGTGGTGTTCGAGTTCGAGATCGAGCCCGACGGCAAGGCCATGACCATCAAGACATGGGGCTGGAGCTAGGGGCCACGCGGTCACCGCCCCCCAAGGGCGGCGAATCGGCGCGAACGTATGGACAGGGTTTCGGGACGGGTGCAAGCTGTGGCGCGCGCCTGTCCGTAGCGACAAGGAGGGGCCATGCTCGAGAACCTCGCCCGGAGTTGCTTTCGGCACCGGCGGCGGGTCGTCGCCATCTGGGTGGTGGCCTTCATCGGCATGGCCATCCTCGGACGGGCCGCCGCCGGTGACTACAGCGCCAACTTCAACACGCCGGGCTCCGAGTCCAAGGCCGCCCTGGACCTGCTGAACGCCAAGTTCCCCGAGCGGTCCGGCGACACCATCTCGGTCATCTTCAAGGCCGACCGGGGCGTGAACGACGCCGCCACCCGGGCCCGGGTCGGATCCCTGCTGACCACGCTCAAGGCCCATCCGCACGTGGTCGGCGTGATCAGTCCGTACGACCCTGCTGGCGCCGGCAACGTCTCCCGTGACGGCAGCATCGCCTTCGCCAGCCTCCAGCTCGACGTCCAGGGACCGAGCTTCCCGGCCGCGGAGGGCAAGGAGCTGATCAAGGAGGCCAAGGCGGCCGCCGGCGACGGCGTGCGCTTCGAGCTGGGCGGCCAGGCCATCGCCAACGCCGAGCTGGTCCAGGGCGGCGGCGCCGAGGGGATCGGCATCCTCGTGGCCATGATCATCCTGCTGGTCAGCTTCGGCTCGGTCGTCGCCGCCGGCCTGCCCATCTTGACCGCGGTCATGGGCATCGGCATCGGCCTGGCCATCCTCGAGCTGCTGGCCAACGTGTTCAACGTGGCCAACTTCTCGCCCATCGTGGCCGCCATGATCGGCATCGGCGTCGGGATCGACTACGCCCTCTTCATCGTGACCCGGTACCGCGCCGGGCTGCAGGAGGGCCACGACCCCGAGCAGGCCACGGTCAGCGCCATCAGCACCGCCGGCCGGGCGGTGATCTTCGCCGGCACCACGGTGGTGATCTCGGTCATGGGCATCCTGCTCATGGGCCTGCCGTTCCTCCAGGGTGTGGCCTACGGGCCGGCCGGCGCTGTGCTGGTGGCCATGCTGGCCTCGGTCACCCTGCTGCCGGCCATGCTCGGCTTCGCCGGCCGGAGCATCGACAAGCTCCGCCTGCCGCTGGTCGGCCGCCAGCAGAAGCACCACCGGGAGGGGTTCTGGTTCCGGTGGAGCCGGTTGGTGCAGCGCCGGCCGTGGCCAGCCATGGTGATCTCGGCCCTGGTCATCATCGTGCTGGGCATTCCCGTGTTCTCCATGCGCCTGGGCTTCCCCGGCGACCAGACCCAGCCGACGTCCAAGACCAGTCGCCGGGCCTACGACCTGTTTACCCAGGGGTTCGGCCCCGGCTTCAGCGCCCCGCTGGTCCTCGCCGTCGACATGTCCGGCGGCCGCAACCCGAGCGCGCTCAGCGGGCTGGAGAGCCGGCTGCGGACCGAGCCGGGGGTGGCCGCGGTGATCCCCGCCCAGGTCAACGCTGCCGGCGACGCCGCCATCATGCTGGTGTTCCCCACCACCGACGGCCAGAGCGTGGCCACCGAGAACCTCGTCCACCGCATGCGTGACACGGTGATCCCGCAGACGATCGCCGGCAGCGGCCTCAAGGTCGACGTCGGCGGGCCCAATGCCGGGTTCATCGACGGCAGCGCGGCCATATCGAGGCGCCTGCCCATCTTCATCGGTGTCGTGATGTTCCTGTCGTTCATCCTGCTCATGGCCGTGTTCCGGTCAGTGCTGGTCGCCCTCAAGGCCGCGGTCATGAACCTGGTCTCCATCGCCGCCGCCTACGGCGTGCTGGTGGCGGTGGCGCAGTGGGGGTGGCTGAAGTCGATCTTCGCCATCCACACCACCGCGCCCATCGCCAACTTCGTCCCGATGATGATGTTCGCCATCCTGTTCGGCCTGTCGATGGACTACGAGGTGTTCCTGCTGTCCCGCATCCGCGAGGAGTACACGAAGACGGGCGACAACGGCCTGGCCGTGGCCGACGGGCTGGCCGCCACCGCCCGGGTCATCACCGCGGCGGCGGCCATCATGATCTTCGTGTTCCTGTCCTTCGTGGCCACGCCGGAGCTCATCATCAAGCAGATCGGCCTGGGCCTGGCCGCCGCCATCCTCATCGACGCCACCCTCATCCGGATGGTCCTGGTGCCGGCGACCATGGAGCTGCTCGGCGCCCGGAACTGGTGGCTGCCGCCGTGGCTGGACAAGGCGCTGCCCGAGGTCAAGTTCGAGGCCCCGGCCCCGCCGTCGGAGCCGGCCAAGGAGCCCGTCGGGACCTGATCCCCGTACCCCGCCGGGCGGCGCCGGCGCCGCCCCCGGCGCCGGTTCGGTCAGAGAGGGGGGGAGGTCAGCCGGGAGTGGGGATGACGCCGAGCTGGCGCATGAGGCCGAAGTCGTCGCGGTTGATCCAGCCTTCGGCGAGGCGGCCGTTTTCGGTGCGGTAGACGACGGTGGCGGTGATCTTGACCGCGTTGCCGGTGGGGGGGATGCCGAAGAGGTCGCCCTGGTGGGTGCCGGTGGAGGTCCAGCGGGCGGCGACTTTGTCGCCGTCGGTGATGATGTCGTCGACGGTGACCCACACGTCGGGCATGGCCGAGCGGAACATCACGTTGAGCATCTTGAAGCCCTCGCGGCCCGGGGGCAGGCCGGGGATGGCCTGGTGGTCCAGGAAGTCGTCGGTGACGAGCTCGTCGTAGACGTCGAGGTTGTTGGCGTTCCAGCCCTCGTCGTAGAAGCGGTTGATGAGGGCGGCGCCCTCGTCGGGAGTCATGACGGTTCTCCTTGTCTGTCGCCGTTCAGCCGCCGACGCCGAGCTGCTGCATCAGCGTCAGCATGTCGACGTCGTACCAGCTCTCGACGACCTTGCCATCGGCGACCCGCAGGATGCCGGTCTCGGTCCACTTCGCCGTCTTGCCCGTGGCCGGGATGCCCATCAGGTCACCCTGGTGGGTGCCGCCCTGGGTGAACCGGGCCGCCACCCGGTCGGGCTCGGCCACGATGTGGTCGATGGTCATCCAGTAGTCGGGGAAGGCGCTGCGGAAGGCGCGGGCGATGAACTTCACGCCCTCGGGGCCGGGCGGCAGGGTCGGCGCGCTCGGGCTCCACGCTTCGGGGTGGAAGATCTCGTCGGCCACGTCCAGGTTGCCCTTGTTCCAGACCTCGTCGATGAAGCGCTCCATCAGGGCCCGGTTGGCTTCCCGGGTCGAGGGGGCGCCGGTGATGTGGGGACCGGGCGGGATGGTGGAGGGGTCGGGCCCCGGTGGTGTGGGGACCACGCCCATCTGCTGCATGAGGCTCATCATGTCGATGTTGACCCAGCCCTTGGTGACCTTCAGGTCCTTGAGGCGGAACAGGCGGGTCCCGGTCCAGCGGACCTTCTTGTGGGTCGGCGCGATGCCGAAGAACTCGCCCTCGTGGGTGCCGGTGATGATGCCCCGGCCCACGACGAGGTCGCCCTCGGCGATGACGTCGTCGAAGATGAACTTGAGGTCGGGGAAGGGCGTGTTGAACTGCCTGTACGCCTTCTTCAGCTCCTCCAGCCCGGGCCCCTGGCCGGGGATCGGCTCAGCCTCGACGTAGTCCGGCCACACCAGCTCGTCGAGCAGGTCGAGCTGGTTCTGGTTGGTCGCCTCCACGTAGCGGCAGATGATGGCCTTGTTGGCGATCTCCTCGGCCCTGGTCGACGCGTAGATCCGGTCGATCAGGTTGGCCTTCCACTTCAGGTCGGTCAGGTCGTCGTCCGGCACCGCTACTCCTGGTCGTGGGGCCGGGCGCTCTTCACGTCGGGCGGGGGTGGGATGACACCGATCTGGATCAGGATGCCGAGCATGTCGGGAATGCCCCAGTGCTCGACGATCTTGCCGTCCTTGATCCGGAAGAAGCCCACCGAGCGCCACTTGGCCGGCAGGTTGCTGGCGGGGATCCCCATGAAGGGGCCGGTGTTCGTGCCCTCGCCGTGCACCAGGGTGGCGACGATGTCGTCCTCGCCGACCATGTCCATGATCTCGAACTTCACGTCCGGGAAGGCGGTGCGGAACATGCCGAAGACGGCCTTCACACCGTCGAGGCCCCCCGGCGCGCCCGGGGGGGCGCTGTGGTCGACGTAGGCCGGGTCGAAGAGCTCCTCGACCACGTCGAAGTTGCCCTGGTTGACGACTTCGTCAACCATGCGCTGGTAGGTGGCCTTGCCCGCTTCGATCTCCGAGCTCATTCGCTCCCACCTTCTCCCTCGCCGCTGGCCGGGCCGCCGGGGCTCGGCGCCAGGCCGAGCTGTTGCATCATCGTGAGCACGTCGAACTGGCCCCAGCGCTCCATGATCTTGCCGTTGGCCAGCCGGAAGAAGTTCACCCCTCGCACCTCCATGTGCTTGCCCGTGGCCGGGAAGCCGAAGAGGTCGCCGTCGTGGGTGCCGCTGATCGTGCCGAGGTACGCCACCCGGTCGCCCTCGGCCACGATCTTCTCGGCCGTGTCGTGGAAATCGGAGAAGGCGTCGTGGAAGTGCCGGGTGGCCTCCTTCAGGCTGGCCGGGCCGGTCAGGCCCACGTCGAAGAAGCGGGTGGGCGGGTGATCCTGGAAGGTCTCGTCGACGACCTCGTCGGCGACCTCGTACTTGCGCTGGTTCCAGATCTCCTCGTAGTTCCGCATGACAACGGCCTTGTTGCGTTCCTGCTCATCGCCCATACCGGGTGCCTCCTTGACGAAGAAGTGGTTGGCCCTGTTCCCTAGCCGGGAGAGGGGATGATCCCGAGCTGCTGGAGAAGCCCGAGGTCGTCGCGGTTGACCCAACCTTCGACCGCGACACCGTTGGCCACGTGCCAGGTGTTCATCCCGGTGATGGTGGCCGCCTTGCCCGTGGGCGGGATGCCGAAGTAGTCCCCCGTGTGGGTGAGGGTGGCGTTCCAGCGGACCACGATCTTGTCGTCCTGGGCGATCATGTCCTCCACGTGGAAGGCGATGTCGGGGAACGCGCTGCGCAGGGTGGTGATGTGCTCGCGCACGCCGTCCCGGCCGACCACGCCCCGCGGATCGGGGTTGGCCGGATCGTGGTGCAGGTAGTCCTCGGCGAACACCTCGTCGACGACACCGAGGTCGCCCTCGTTGGTGCCCGCGTCGAAGTAGCGCTGGAAGAGAGCGCGAACCGCTTCAGCTGCCATGAAAACCTCCGTGCTCGCCTCGCCCGACCCGAACGTGTCTCCGCCGCGCGCACCCGCCGCCTCCCCGGGCGGCGATCGTAAGTCTGGCTCCTCGCGGTGTCAACGGCACCGGGGAGCGGGGAAGCGGCGGCGGCAACCTCGCGCCGCTGCCGCTTCCGGGTCGGCTCAGGCCAGGCGGTCCGGGATGCCCTTCAGCGGGCTGGCGTTCCAGAAGAAGTCGTCCACGCCGTGCTGGTCGGCGGTGTACACGTGGACCTCGGCGATCTTGCCGTCGCGGATCGTGTAGACGCTGCACGTCGGGAAGATGTAGTCGCGCCCGTTGACGGTGCCGTGGCCGGTGTGCTGCTCGACGACCTTGTTGTCGCCGATGGTGCCGAAGGAGACGTTGTCGACGGTGACGCCGGCCTTGATGAGGGCGCCGAAGAAGGCGATGACCTCGTCCGCACCCCTCTTGGCACCCGAGAGGGTGTTGTGGCCGGGGAGCACCCAGAGAATGTCCTCGGCGAAGACGTCGGTCTTCAGCGTGTCCATGTCGCCTTTGCCGAAGCACTCGTACATGCGGTCGACAGTTGCCATCGAGTCAGCCATGGGACCCCCTCCAAACTCATGCGGACGATGCGTTGCTCCGCCGCAGTCTAGACGCCGTACGCCCGTTCAACTAGGGGCTGGCGACCACTTTGCTGGCGTAGTCGCGGACCGTGGTGAGGGCCAGCGGGTACCGCTGCAGGGTGGCCGTCATGTCGATCACGTCGCCGTGGGCGTAGTCGACGGTGAGCGCGTTCAGCGACTTCCACAGCGGGTCCTCCGTGGTCTGCCACTGGCTGACCAGGGCGTCCTCGGGCACGTGCTGGACCTCGAACGGCCGCCCCGCGGCCTCCTCGAAGGCGGCGACGATCTGGTGCTGGGTGACCGCCTCCGGGCCGCCGAACTCGATGACCGCGTTGGCCGCGTCGGCGCTGTCGAGGCAGAGGGCGACCATCTTGGCCACGTCGTCCATCGACACCAGGCTGAGCCCGGTCTCCCCGGTGCCGTAGACCACGGCCTTGGCGTTGGCGGCGTCGAAGCCCATGATCGGGTGGACCATCACCTCCATGAGGAACCCGCAGCGCAGGATGGTGTAGCCGATCCCGCTGTCGGTGATGTAGCGCTCGACCTCCCGCTTGATGGCGGTCAGCGGCGCCTCCGTGGTGAGGTTCGAGGAGAACGAGATGTAGACGAAACGGGAGACGCCGGCACCCTTGGCCGCGTCGACCAGGCGCTTCTGGCCGTCGCGGTCGACCGTCTCGATGTCGTCACCGGACTGCCGCGAGATCGACGCCGAGGCGGTCGACACGATGCTCTCCACCCCCTGGCACGCCCGCTCCAGCGAGGCGGCGTCCTTCAGGTCGCCCTCGACCAGCTGCACCCCGGCGGCGCGGAGCGGGCCCACCTTGGCCGGATCGTCGCCGCTGCGCACCAGGGCGGCGACCGGCTTGCCCCGGGCGGCCAGCTCCTTGCACACCCGGCTCCCGAGGAGGCCGGTGCCCCCAACAACGAGCGTCGTCATGTCACGCCTTCCCGAGTTGCCGCATCAGCCCGAATGTGTCCCAGACGACCCAGCCCTCGGCGATCTTGCCCTCGGCCACCCGGAAGATCCGGATGCCGACGAACTCGATCTTCTTGCCCGTCGGTGGGATGCCCATGAGGTCCCCGTCGTGGGTGCCCCGCCCCGTCCAGCGGGTGACGACCTTGTCGTCCTTGACGATCACGTCGTCGAGGGTGATGTGGGCGTCCGAGAATGCGTGGTGGTACATCCGCAGGAAGTCCTTCATCCCCTCCGGGCCCTGGACGGGGTCGGGGCGGGGGGCGTCGTGGCCCACGTAGTCGGCCGCGAACAGCTCGTCGATCAGGTCGAGGTTGCCCCCGTTCCACGCCTCGTCGGTGAAGCGGTTGACGAGCGTGCTGACCTCTTCTTCTGTCATGACCGTCCCATCTCCGATGGTCCGGTCATGGAGTACCGCTGGTCGCTGCGGTCCTCCGTTGCACTTCGGTCCTCGCTCATGGGTGCACCCCTGTGAAGTGGTAGGCGATCTGGTCGTCGCGCAGGACCCAGGCGTCGAACACCCGGGCCTGGCCGAGGTTGGTCCGCATCGTGGCTTCGAAGAACACGGTGTCGTCCGTCTCCACGAAGCGGTCGGTGGACAGGACCTCGATGGTCCCGAGCACCTGGAGGTACCCGCGGAAGTACTCCTTGAGCGCGGTGTTGCCCCGGATCTGGTTGTCGAAGGAGACGAGCAGTGCGTCCTGCGTGTACTGGTTGTCGATCAGGCCGTCGACGTCGGCGGCCTGCAGGTAGCGAATCTGCGCCTCGTAGAGCTGGCGCTTCGCCGACTCCTCCGACATCCGACCTCCTCCCCCCGGGCCGCGGGATGGTAGCAGGCGACCCTCGGCCGTTCTAGGCTGCGCGCTCCGACATGTCTGGGGAGGTTGGGACGCGTGCATCCGAACGAAGAGTCGTTCCGCGAGGCCCTGGAGGCCTTCGACAAGCATGACTACGAAGCGGCGTCCATGTACTTCTCGGAGGACCTCGTCTGGCACTACCCCTGCCGCAACCCGCTGCAGGGCGTGTACCACGGCCGGGCCGGCCTGATCGACTTCTTCACCCGGCTGTACGACATGAGCGGCGGCGCGGTGAAGGCCGACACCGTCCACATGCTGGCCGACGACAACTACGTGATCCGGGTCGCCCGCATCCACTTCGAGCCGGGCGGCAAGCTGGTCGAGTGGATGGGCGCCAGCGTCTGCACCGTCAACTCGGACGGCCTGGTCAACGAGGCGTGGATCTACGAGGACGACGTGGAGGTGGCCAAGATCTTCGAGGCAATGGCCCACGGCGGTGGAGGTGCCCCCCCGCCCGAGGGCTGAGGCTGGGGGCTGGGGTCGGGGCTAGTCGGGGAGCGGCGGGGGCGACGCCTCGTCCACGTAGCCCTGGTTCAGCTCCACGATGTTGCCCTCGGGGTCGGCGATCCAGGCCACCCGCATGCCGGGGATGAACTGGCTCATGTCCAGGGGGCCCAGCGTGATGCGGGCGTCGTCGCCCATCTCGGCCAGCTTGGCGTCCAGGTCGTCGACCAGGAAGGCGAAGTGGCGGAAGCCCGAGTAGTCCGGCCCCGCCCCCTCCACCTTGGGGGCCGGGCGCTCCTCGGTCGAGGAGAACAGCTCCAGGTACACCCCGTTGGCCTGGATCATGACGACCTGGCCCTCGCCCGGCGCATAGACCCGACCCCGGCTGAAGCCGAAGTGCTTGGTGTACCACCGCTCGACGGCGATGGGGTCGGTGCAGGACAACCCGACGTGGTGCAGCACGAAGCTCATGGTCCGGTCCCCTCTCAGTGCTCGTCGCCGGCCAGGATGTCGATGATGCGGTGGGCGAACAGGTGGCAGTGGCCGCCGGAACGCCCGGTGACCAGGTCGCCGTCGACCAC
Source organism: Acidimicrobiales bacterium (assembly GCA_035494015.1). Classification (GTDB taxonomy): domain Bacteria; phylum Actinomycetota; class Acidimicrobiia; order Acidimicrobiales; family AC-14; genus CADCTB01. The sequence goes on along the minus strand of DATJHJ010000057.1, from coordinate 6,220 downwards.
CACGTCCTCGTCCACGTAGTTGGCCCCCATGTTCACCGCGTCGCCGTGCAGGTTGTTGTGGACGACCACGTTGCGGCCTCTGATGAGCTCGGGCGCCGGGGCCAGCAGCCACATCCCGTGGCAGATGATCCCCTTGAGCACCGAGGGCTCGGCGAAGGCCCGCTTCATGAAGTCGGTGGCCGGCGGCAGCTTGGAGAAGTCGTCGGTGTAGCGGAGCCGGTCGGCCACCATGCCCGAGGGGACGATGACGGCGTCGTACTCGGTGACGTCGACGTCCATGAAGCTCTCGTTGGCCTGGAACGGCTCCTTGTACTCGTGCCCGGTGAAGGTCAGCGACGGCTGGCCCCACAGGTTGGTGAGGAAGTGGATCTCGGCCCCTTCCTCCGGGAACCGCCGCTGGTAATAGTGGATCTCCGGCTCGTAGAAGTCGCTCTCGATCAGGACGGCGACCTTCTTGCCGGTCAGTCGCGGGGCCGTCACAGGCCGTACTGCTCCTTCAACATGTCCGACAGGCGCTCGGCGATCATGACGATGGCGGCGTGGCAGTTGCCCGACGGGACCACCGGCATGACGCTGGCGTCGGCCACCCGGACCCCTTCGACGCCCCGCACCTTGAGCTGGGGGTCGACCACGGCCAGGTCGTCCGTGCCCATCTTGCAGCTCCCGGCCTGGTGGTGGTACGAGTCGGCCGCCGCGGTCACGAACCCCTTGATGGCGTCCGGGCCGTTGACGTCGGGGCCGGGGACGATCTCCTGCTTGACGAACTTCGACATGGGCTCGGTGGCGAAGATCTTGCGGGCCAGCTCGACCCCGTCGGCGAGGCGGTCGCGGTCGGCCGGGTCGCCCAGGTAGTTCGGGTTGACGAGGGGGAGGTCCATGGGGTCGGCGCTGGCCAGGCGGATCGTCCCGCGTGACTTCGGCTGGACGACCCCGGGCAGGATCACGACCGCGCCCGGCAGCCCGGGGACGATGTGGACGAACGCGACCTGGATGTCCGGCCCCACGTTGTCCGGGGTGGACTTGGTGAACAGGGCGACCTCGGAGGCGTTCTGCTTCGGCTCGGGCAGCTCCTCGGCGACCAGCTGGATGATCGGTACCAGGACGTGGTTGTGGAAGTTCTCGCCCACGCCGGCCAGGTTGAGCTGGACGGGGACGCCGACCTCCTCCAGGTGGCGGGCGGGGCCGATGCCGGAGAGCATGAGCAGTTTGGGCGACTCCAGCGCCCCGCCGCACACGATGACCTCGCGGCGCACGGTGTCGGTGACGGTCTGGCCGTCCTTGACGTACTCCACGCCCGTGCACCGGCCGTCGCTGAGCACCAGCCGGGTGGCCATGGAGTTCGGGCTGACCGTGAGGTTGGGCCGGCTCATGGCCGGCTCCAAGTACCCGGCCCACGTGCCGACCCGCTTGCCGTCTCGCACGTTGATGTGGTGCCAGCCCACGCCCTCCATCTGGGGGCCGTTGAAGTCCTCCGTCCGCGGGTACCCCAGGGCGACGCACGCCTCGATGAAGGCGGCGGAGGCGGGGTTCGGGTCGTGGAGGCCGGCGTTGGTCACGGCCAGGGGGCCGCCCTTGCCGGCCGTGGGGTTGGTGTCGTCCTCTTGGTCCTCCTGCTTCTGGAAGTACGGCAGGCACTCGTCGAAGGACCAGCCGGGGCAGCCGTTGGCGGCCCAGCCGTCGAAGTCCGACGGGTGGCCCCGGATGTGCATCATGATGTAGAGGTCGCTGCTGCCGCCCAGGATCTTGCCCCGGTGCTCGTCGGTCTGACGCCCGTTGAGCGACTCCTGGGGGGTGCTCTTGTAGTTCCAGTCCCACTCGGTGCCCCAGATCTTCCCCCAGTCGGGCGCGTTGGTGACGATGTCGGGGATGTCGCCGCCCCCGGCCTCGAGCGCCAGGACGCTGACGTCGGGGTTCTCGGACAGGCGGTTGGCCATGACCGAGCCGCCGGCCCCGGTGCCCACCACGATGAAGTCGTACTCAGCCATGGGTCAGTCCTCGAACTTCTGCTCGGTCATCGGCTTGAACGGGACGGTGTCGTGGATGGTCCGCATGTACGTGATCTTGCCGTTCTTCACCTGGAAGTAGTTGGCCCCGATGGCGCTGATGGGCACGCCGGCGGCATTGGCCGACTCGTTCTGCCAGATCACCGCGGCCTGCTCGCCCTGGACGATGATGTGCTGGGGGTGCATCAGGAACTTCGAGTACACCTTGCGGAAGTGGTCGCCGATACCGAGGAGGTTCGACTTTCCCTCGACGTGGCCGTCGATCTGCTCGTCGACGACGAGGTCGTCGTCCATGATCGTCAGCCAGCCGTCCCAGTCGCCGGCGTTCACGAAGCCGTAGTACTGGCCGATGATCTCCCGGGTGAGGACCGGCAGGTTGGACGAGCCGGGCATGGCCACGAAGGTGTCGACCCCGTAGACCTGGATCATGGGCTCGCCGGTCTTCGGTGACCGGCGCACCTCGTGGGTCTGGCCGGCGTCGAAGCCGATCCACTGGCTCTTGGCCGCCGGCGGGATCCACACCTTGGCCTGCCAGTTCACGTCGACCTTGACCTCGGCCGACTGGCCGTCCGGCGCCACGGTGACGTCGTTGCGGGTGATGGTGTGGACCTCGTCGAAGAAGGTGGTGACGATGCGGTCGTACCAGTCGCGGAAGGCGTCGACCCCGTAGACGGTGACCTCGGGGAAGCGCATCTCGGCGTCGTCGGCCACGCACGCTTCGAGATCGGCGCTCGGGGCGTGGGTGTCGAGCAGCTCCAGGTACCACCGCTCCATGAACTTCTTGACTTCGTCCTCGGTCAGCGGGGCCAGATCGGGCATCGGCGTCTCCTAGCTCGGAAGGTGGGTGGGCTACGCCTTGTCGGCGCCGGCGATGGAACGGGTGCCCTCGACCTGGCTGGCGATGACCAGGTCGATGAGGAAGGGCCCCTCGTGGGCCAGGGCCTGGCTGATGGCGGGGGCGATCTGGTCGACCGTCTCGACGCGAACGGCCTCCACGCCCAGGGCCCGGGCCAGGTCGGCGAAGTGGATGGGCGGCTCGGCCAGGTCGAAGCCGACCGGGAACCCGTGCTCGGGGATGTCCCGCTCCTTCCAGTACTCCTCGATGTTCAGCTTCAGCAGCTCGTAGCTGCTGTTGTTGCAGACCACGAACTTGGCCGCCACGCCGTAGCGGGCCGCGGTCCACAGGGCCTGGTAGGTGTACATGCTGCCGCCGTCGCCCGTGAACCCCCAGACCGGCTTGTCCGGGTTGGCGATCTTGAGCCCGACGGCGCCGGGGATGCCCACGCCGAGGGAGCCGCCCCGGGTCAGGTAGTACTGGCCGGGCGTCGTGGGCGTGAGGTAGCGGGTGAGGTCGGGCGACGTGGTCAGGGCCTCGTCGAAGATGATGGCGTCGGCGGGCAGCTGGCGGGCCAGCTCCTCGGCGAACAGGGAGGCGTGCAGCGGCAGGCTGTCGTGGAAGGTCCGGTCCCGGGCCTTCTGGGCGTCCAGGTCGGCGGCCTTGGCTGCCCCCATGGCCTCGCCCCGCTGGCGCGCCGCCGCCTTCTGGCCGTCGTCCATCATCCCGGCGACGGCATCTGCGAGGGCGGCCAGCGTCGGCTTGGGGTCGGCCACGAAGCCCATGGTCACCGGGAAGTTCTTGGCGATCTCGTGGGCGTCCAGGTCGACGTGGACCACGGGCACGCCGGGGCCGAAGACCCCGGACAGCTCGGGGAAGACCTCGGGGAAGACGTAGGTGCCGACGATGAGCACGGCGTCGGCCGGGGAGGTGATGGCCTGGCTGTGGTCGCCGAACATGTGGCCGAGCATCCCCTTGAACTGCGGGTGGCCGTGGTCCATGTTGACCTCCGACCAGTCCGCCCCCCACACCTCCGCCCCCCACAGCTCGGCCAGCCGGGTCAGCTCGGGCTGGGCGCCGGAGAACGCCACGCCGTCGCCGGCGATGATCAGGGGCCGGGTGGCCCCGACCAGGTGCTTGGCCGCCCGGTCGATCTCCATCTGCGGGGCGACCGAGCGGGTCTCCAGGAACGAGGTGGGGACGATCTCCTCGGTGTTGGGGGCGTCGAGCACGTCCATCGGCAGGGACACGAACACCGGGCCCATGGGCGGGGTGGCCGCCTCCTTCATGGCCCGGCGCAGGACCCGCAGCAGCGAGCCGGGGTCGACCACCCGGGTGGCCCACTTGGTGACCGGGGCGGCCATGTCGACCAGGTCGGCCCACATCTGGGCCTCCATGGCGTCGTAGCGGATGCCCGACTCGCCGGCGATGACCACCAGGGGGGCGTGGCCCCGCTTGGCCTGGTACATCATCCCGATCCCGTTGCCCAGGCCGACCCCGCTGTGGAGCTGGACGATGGTGGGCTTGCGGGTGGCCCGGGCGTAGCCGTCGGCGATGCCGACGACGACCGCCTCCTGCAGGGCCAGGATGTACTGGACGTCCGAGTACTCGCTGAGCGAGTCCAGGAAGCCCTGCTCGACGGTGCCGGGGTTCCCGAACATGTGGGTGATGCCATCGGCCATGAACTGCTCGATCATGGCGAAGCGCCCGGTCTTGGCGGTCACCGCTAGCGGTCTTCGGTGTGGTCGCCGCACTCGGACAAGACGATCAGGATGCGCTTGCTCATCGTGCGAGTTCCCCTCCTGTGGGTCTTCAGCTCCGCAGAGTAGCGACCGCCGCAGCCCTATTCGCCAGCCTGGGATACTAATGCCTCGGCACGACGAGCGATTGCTGGAGAAGAGCGACGATGGCCACCGATCAGAGGGCCCAGGTGAGGCGGGACGACGGGACGGCCCCCCGCGCGCCACGAGCCGGCGCCGGCCTGCGCCACGAGGGCCGGCGGGTCATCGGGGTGGTCCAGGTGTCGGAGGACATCGTCCACTACGCGGTGGCGATACTGCTGGTGGCCGTGGCCGCCATCGTCCTGGTGAAGGCGGTGCTGGACTTCCTCGACGGCTCCGAGCACGTGTTCGCCGAGCGGATCACCGGGGTGATCAACAGCGTGCTGTTCGTGATCATCGTGATGGAGATCCTCCGCACCGTGGTCGCCCACTTCGACGACGCCGGGCTCCAGCTCAAGCCGTTCCTCATCATCGGGATCATCTCGGCCGTCCGGCACATCCTGACCGTGGGGGCACAGGTGTCCCTCGGGGGGGACGTGGACGGTGCCCACTTCCGCCGGGCCCAGACCGAGCTCGGCGTCAACGCCGCCGTGGTCCTGGCCCTAGTGGTCGGCCTGGTGATGGTGTGGCGCAGCGAGAAGACGGCGGTGGACGCCGCGGAGATCGACACGACACAGGGGCTCGTGCGCTAAGACACCCCCGGTGGTGATCCCGTGAAGCTGGTGGAGGTCCTGGCCGGGCTGGCCCTCGTCGGCGTCACCCTGGCCGACGCCATCGGGACCCTGGTGGCGGCGCGGGGCCTGACCGGCCGCTGGCGGCTGACCCGGCAGTTCTACTGGCTGACCTGGCGGGTGTGGCGGACGGTCGGGCGGCACCTGGGGCGACGGCGGGAGAGCTTCCTGTCGCTCTACGCGCCCCTGACCCTGCTCACCCTGCTGGTCATCTGGCTCATCGGGCTGCTGGTCGGGTTCTCGCTGCTCTACGTGGCCGGGCGGGCGTCCCTGCGCGGGGAGACGGGGTACGGCAGCCTGCTCTATTACTCCGGGACCTGCCTGTTCACCCTGGGGTTCGGCGACATCCTGCCTACCATCGGCGTCCTGCGCCTGGCCGCGCTGGCCGAGGCGGCGACCGGATTGGTCACCATGGCCCTGGCCATCTCCTACCTCCCGGTCCTCTATGGGGCCTACGGGCGCCGGGAGTCGCGACTGTTGACCCTGGACGACCCGTCCGGGAAGCGGATCGAGCCCACCGCCCTCATCCGCATCTGGGCCCCGGGCGGCGACACCGACCGGCTGTACCGGTTCTTCGGCGAGTGGGAGGCGTGGACGGCGGACATCCTGGAGAGCCACGTCTCCTACCCGATGCTGGCCCTGTTCCGCTCGCAGCACCGCGGCCAGTCCTGGATCACCGCCCTCGGCGTGGTGCTCGACGCCGCCGTCCTCACGTGCGCGGTGGTGCCCGGGGCCGAGCTGCGGGAGCCCTACTTCATGTACCGGCGGGGCCGGCGGGCCCTGCACGAGATCGTCCGCCGGCTGCCGCAGTCCTACAGCTACCAGAACCCGCTGCAGCGGTTCCAGTTCGACGTGGCCTACGGTCGCCTG
>DATJHJ010000056.1:0-6285 GCA_035494015.1 Acidimicrobiales bacterium | reverse complement strand
CTGCCCGAGTTCGACGAGCTGGGCCGCCCGGCCTGGCTGTTCGGCGAGACGGTGCACCGCCACTGCCCCCGGGCCGGCTACTACGAAGAGGGCGTGTTCGCCCGTGAGTACGGCGACAAGGAGTGCCTGGTCGAGCTCGGCTGCTGGGGCCCGGTGGTCCAGTGCAACATCGCCGAGCGGGGCAACGTCGACGGCCACGGCGGCTGCATGCAGATGGGCGGCATCTGTATCGGCTGCACCATGCCGGGCTTCCCCGACAAGTTCAGCCCCATCACCGAGATCGCTCCCGGCAGCCTCATTTCGTCGACGACATCGAAGGCGGTGGGCGGTTTCATCCGCCGCATGCGCTACCTGTCCCGGGTGGACAAGAACATGACGGTGCGCTGGGAGAACGACGCTCCCAGCGGCTGGAGCCGGGCCAAGATCGGCCCCCGGGGCAGCGCCAAGGTCGTCCACAAGTTCTATTCGAAGTACCAGCACAGCCATGAGGGCGGGAATGGCAGGGTCCACGGCCACACCAAGGAAGGCGTGGGTCGCAACCGCTTCGAGGCCGGCCAGGGCTGGTAGAGGGAGATATCGCAGACCATGTGTTTCAAGAACCTTCCGATCGAGTTCGACGAGACGGGTAAGGCCCATTTGAAGTCCGGCGTGGCCGACCCCTATTCGGTCAAGGTGGCCGAGCCCAAGGGCTATGTGCGGCGCAAGGAGGGCCCCGGGGCCCAGCTGGCCGCACCCCCCCGCCTGCGGGACTGGAACATCGACCCCATGACCCGCGTCGCCGGGGCCCTGGCCGTGCACACCGTGCTCGACCTGGAGAACCGCCGGGCGGTGGACGCCCACTCCCGGGCCATGCTGTTCCGGGGTTACGAGGTCATCCTCGAAGGCCGTGACCCGCGGGACGCCATCGACATCTCCAGCCGGGCGTGCGGGGTGTGCGGCGGCGTGCACGCCAGCTGCAGTTCGCTGTGCATCGAGCAGGCCTTCGGCGTCTGCTCGCCCCCGCTGGGCATCGAGGTCCGCAACCTCGGTGAGGTCGGCGAGATGTTCTACGACCATCCCCTGCACCTGGGCCTGCTGGCCGGCCCCGACTACTCGACGGCCCTGGTGAGCGTGACCAACCCCGAGCTGGTGACCCGGGCCGAGAAGACCCTCGCCCCCCACGGCGACATCCACGGCTACACCACCATCAAAGACATCATGGACGCCCTCAACCCGCTCACCGGGAAGATCTACCTGGAGGCCCTGGAGTGGACCCGGGTGGGGCGCATCATGTGCCAGCTCATGTTCGGCAAGTACCCGCACCCGTCGACCCTGGTCCCCGGGGGCGTCTCCACCACCATCACCACCAGCTCGTTCAACGAGTACTACGGCCAGCTGGGCAAGATCCTCGACTGGTGCAAGGTCATCTGCCGCATCTGGGACGACCTCTGTGACTTCTTCCTCGATGCCAACCCGGCCTACGAGCAGGTTGGCGCCCGGCCCTCGAGCATCGCCCAGACGGGTATCTGGGACGACTCGGAGGCCTACGACGCCACCTACGCCAACTGCGACTACTGGGGCGACAAGCGCTGGGCCAGTCCCGGCATGATCATCGAGGGCAAGCTGGTCACGACCAAGCTGTCCGAGATCAACATGGGCTTCGAGGAGTTCATCGAGCACTCCTTCTACGACGACTGGACCAAGACCGGCCCCCAGCGCTACCGCACCGACCCCTTGGGCAACCCCATCAGCCCCTACAACCCGTGGAACAAGAGCACCCTGCCCAAGCCGACAGGGACGAGCTTCCAGGACAAGTACACCTGGGCCACCGCCCCCCGCTGGGACCGCCAGGTAGTCGAGACAGGCGCCTATGGACGCATGTGGACCACGGCGATGAGGGGCGACTACGCCGACAACCCCTTCCTCGAGCCCACCGGCGACGGCCTGCGCATGCTCCTTCCGAGGCACGCCCTGCCGGAGACCGAGCTGTTCTGGCCCATCCCGAGGACGCTGTGCGCCCTCGAGCGCAACCGCGGCCGGGCCTACGCCATGGCCTTTACTGCGGCCATCGGCATGAACTGCCTGCTCAAGGCGTTCGAGTACTGGCGCCGGGGCGACACCAGGGTCCACACCCCGTTCAAGATCCCCAGGGACGAGCGGGTGGCCGTGGGCTTCTGGGAGGCGGGCCGGGGCTGGCTGGTGCACCACATGGTCATGGACAAGGGCAAGATCGTGAACTACCAGATCACCACGCCGTCCACGATCAACGCCTCGCCGACCGACCCCTTCGGCGGCCTCGGCCCCTACGAGCAGGCCATCGTCGACACCCCCATCCTGGAGTCCGTGCCCGACGACCAGATCAAGGGCATCGACGTCCTGCGGGCCATCCGCTCCTTCGACCCCTGCATGCCCTGCACCACCCACATGGACACCGGCAAGGGCATCATCACCCGGGAGATCAACTCCTGCGGCTGCACGCTGGAGGGGTAGCGGCGTGAGGGTCTGAGCTCGCCAGCCCCGTCTCCCTGGAGGGGCTGCGCGCGTGCCGCCGGCCTGCGGTCCTTGGCAGGTTCGCCGCCGGCCGGCGGTACGCCTTTCCGCGACGCCTGATCAGGAGACGATGGCCGCTTCCGATAGTGCGGTCACGCCCTCCCCGCGGCCAACCTCGGCCGGCCGGGTCAGGTCCAGCCGGCGGAGGAGCTGGGCGTTGAGGGCGACCACGATGGTTGACGCGCTCATCAGCACGGCGCCCACCGCCGGCGAAAGGGTGATCCCCGCCCACGCCAGCACCCCGGCGGCCAGGGGGATGGCGAACAGGTTGTAGCCGGCCCCCCACGCCAGGTTCTGCAGCATCTTGCGGTAGCTGGCCCGGGACAGGCGTATCACCCCGAGCACGGCCCGCGGGTCGGACGACGCCAGGACGACGCCCGCCGACTCGATGGCCACGTCGGTGCCGGCGCCGATGGCGATGCCGACGTCCGCCCGGGCCAGGGCGGGGGCGTCGTTGACCCCGTCGCCGACCATGGCCACCCGGCGGCCTTGGCCCTGCAGGGCGGCGACGGCTCCGTCCTTGTCCTCGGGCAGGATCTCGGCCATCACCTCGTCGACCCCGAGCTGGGCCCCGACGGCCTCGGCCACCGGGCGGGCATCGCCGGTGATCATCGCCACCCGGACGCCGAGGCGGTGCAGCCCGTCCACGGCCGCCTGCGACTCGGGCCGGACCTCGTCCTCGAGGGCCAACGCTCCGACGACGGCGCCGCCCCTGACCACGTGGAGCACGGCCGCACCCCGGCGCGACCACTCGGCCACCCGGTCGGCGATGGCCGGAGGGGTCTCCAGGCCCTGCTCCCGCAGCAGCGCCGGCCCGCCGACCGCCACTCGAGTCCCGTCGACGGTGGCCTCGACGCCCCGGCCGGTGATCGACCGGAAGTCGCGGGCGGGTGCGACGGGCCCGGGATGGTGCGCCGCGGCGGTGACGATGGCCCGGGCCAGCGGGTGCTCGGAGTCGGCTTCGACCGCGGCGGCGAGGGCCAGAACGCCTGCTTCGTCCTCGCCGTTCGCGGTGAGGACCGCGGTGACCACGTGGTTCCCCTCGGTCAGGGTCCCCGTCTTGTCGAACAGGACCACGTCGACCGTGCGCATGCGCTCCAGGGCCAGGCGGTCCTTGACCAGGATGCCCGCCTTGGCCGCGATCGACGTCGACAGGCTCACCACCAGGGGGATGGCCAGGCCCAGGGCGTGGGGGCAGGCGATGACCAGGACGGTCACGGTGCGCAGGAAGGCGGCGTCGACGTTGCCGAGGGCCAGCCACACCACGAAGGTGACGGCGCCTGCGGCCACGGCGACGTAGAAGAGCAGGGCGGCAGCCCGGTCGGCCAGGGCCTGGGCTCGCGATCTCGACGTCTCGGCCTCGGCCACGAGCCGCTGGATGCCGGCCAGGGCGGTGTCGTCGCCCACCGCCTCCACCCGGACGCGGATGGCCGAGTCCGTCGCCACCGTCCCGCCCACGACCCGGTCGCCGACCGCCTTGGGCACGGGCCGGGACTCGCCGGTCACCATCGACTCGTCCACCTCGGCGGCGCCGTCGACCACGGCGCCGTCGGCCGGGACCCGGGCGCCCGGGCGGACGAGGACCACGTCGCCCGGTCGCAGGTCGGTGAGCGGCACCGTCTGGGTCCCGTCCCCGGTGATGCGCTCGGCCTCGTCGGGCAGGAGGGCGGCCAGGGCGGCCAGCGCCCCCTGGGCCTGCCCCAGGGCTCGCATCTCCAGCCAGTGGCCGAGCAGCATGACCGTGACCAGGGTGGCGAGCTCGGCCCACAGGTCGGCGTCGAGCAGGCCGGCGGTGGTCGCCACCGACGCCCCGAAGGCGACCAGCAGGCCCATGGAGATGAGCAGCATCATCCCCGGCCGTCGCTCGCCGGCCTCGGCCCAGCCGGCGGTCAGGAAGACCGGGCCGCCGTAGAGGAAGGTGAGGGTGCCGAGGACGGGGGCCACCCAATGGTCGCCCGGGAAACCCGGCGGCGACCAGCCGGTGACGGACATCAGCATGTGGCTGTAGGCCACGACCGGCACGGTCAGGACGAGACTGATCCAGAACCGCCGCCGGAACATCGCCGCATGGTCGTGGTGGCCGTGCATCTCGCCCACGTTCGCGCGTCAATTGCCTCTTCAGGTACCCCGGGGACACCCAGCTACCAAGGAGCAGCTGCTGGGCACGGTCGGCGGGCCGGGGTGCCGGCAGGACAGACTGAGCCCGTGGACCGGCCCGTGCTCGTCGTCGACGTCCTGCAGGGACGGGTGCCGGTCGGCTCGGCGGTGGTGGTGGAGGGGTGGATCCGCAACCGCCGGGAGTCCAAGGCCGGCGGGGGGCTGGCCTTCCTCACCGTGCACGACGGGTCCTGCTTCGACCCCGTCCAGGTGGTGGCCCGGGCGTCGCTGCCCAACTTCGAGACCGACGTGGCCCGGGTGACCACCGGGTGCTCGGTGGTGGTGACCGGGACGGTGGTGGAGTCGAAGGGCAAGGGCCAGGCGGTGGAGATCCAGGCCGAGTCGGTCGAGGTCGTGGGCTGGGTCGACGACCCCGAGACCTACCCGGTAGCGGCCAAGCAGCACTCCTTCGAGTACCTGCGCGAGGTCGCCCACCTGCGGCCCCGGACGAACACGTTCGGGGCCGTGGCCCGGGTGCGCCACACCCTGTCCATGGCCGTGCACCGCTTCTTCGACGAGCGGCGGTTCGTGTGGGTGCACACGCCGATCATCACCGCCAACGACGCCGAGGGGGCGGGGGCCATGTTCCGGGTGTCGACCCTGGACACGGTGAACGGCCCGGGTACCGACTTCTCCCAGGACTTCTTCGGCCGGGAGACCCATCTGACCGTGTCGGGCCAGCTCAACGTCGAGGCCTACGCCCTGGCCCTGACCCGGGTGTACACATTCGGGCCCACGTTCCGGGCCGAGAACTCCAACACCGCCCGCCACCTGGCCGAGTTCTGGATGATCGAGCCGGAGATCGCCTTCGCTGACCTCTCGGATGACGCCGACCTGGCCGAGGCCTGCCTGCGCAGCGTGTGCCGGACCGTGCTCGACCAGCGGGGCGACGACATGGCCTTCTTCGCCGAGCGTATCGACCCGGACTGCGTCAACCGGCTCGAGCAGCTCGTCGGGTCGACCTTCGAGCGCATGGACTACACCGACGCGGTGGCGGCCCTGGCCAAGGCGGTCGACGGGGGCGTCCGGTTCGAGTTCCCGGTCGAGTGGGGGATGGACCTGCAGTCCGAGCACGAGCGGTACCTCACCGAGCAGCTCGTGGGCCGGCCCGTGATCGTCATGAACTATCCGAGGGAGATCAAGGCCTTCTACATGCGGGTCAACGACGACGGGCGGACGGTGGCGGCCATGGACGTGCTCGCCCCCGGCATCGGCGAGATCATCGGCGGCAGCCAGCGGGAGGAGCGCCTGGACGTGCTCGACGCCCGCATGGACGAGGCCGGCCTCGACCGCGACGCCTACTGGTGGTACCGGGACCTCCGCCGCTACGGGACCGTCCCCCACGCCGGGTTCGGCCTGGGCTTCGAGCGGACGGTCGCCTACATCACCGGCATGGCCAACGTCCGCGACGTCATCCCGTTCCCCCGCACCCCCCGCAACGCCGACTTCTAGCGCCGGGGCACGGTGGCGGCCGGCGCCGGGCGCCCACGCTCACTCCCAGCGGAAGGTGGCGGCCGCGGCCAGGGGGGCGGCGACGGCCCAGATCACCAGCACGGCCCAGGCCCGGCCGGGGATGGCGGCCGCGGTGGTGGCGGCGTG
>DATJHJ010000055.1:0-2682 GCA_035494015.1 Acidimicrobiales bacterium | reverse complement strand
GGTCGACGCGGCCCGGTGGCGTTCGACGATCAGCTCGTAGACGTCGGCGGTGTCGAGCGGATCGAGGGGCTGGAGGGCGAAGTCATCGAGGATGAGCAGGTCGACGCGTAGGAGTTTGCGGATCTCGGCGTCGTGGCTGTTGTCGAGCCGCGACGCTCGTAGCCGTTTCAACAGCGTGTCTGTGCGCTCGAAGATCACGGTGTAGCGGCGACGCACGGCGGCGTGACCCAACGCGGTGGCGAGGAAGGTCTTGCCGACCCCGACGGGGCCCATGACGACGACGTTGTGGCCGGCGTCGACGAAGCGCAGCGAGCACAGCTCGTCGAGGACCGCCCGGTCGTAGGTCACCTTGGTGGCCTCGTCCCAGAGCTCGAAGCGCATGTCGGCGTCGAGGCCCGCGGCCCGGGCCCGCAGGTCGGCCGAGGTGGTCTCCCGCCGGGTCACCTCATCGGCGAGCACCAGTTCCAGGAACTCGGCATGGGCCAGGTTGCGGCTCTTGGCCAGGGCCAGGCGCTCGGGCAGGGTGTCGGTGCAGCGCCCCAGCTTCAGCCGCCGCAGCAGGGCCTTGAGCTCGGCCGAGACGACCGGTGCCGGCCCGCTCACGGCATCGCTCCGCTGGCGTCGGCCAGCTCCGTCGGGGGAACCTCATCGGGTGCCCGTCCTCGCTTCGGGCTGGCGAAGTGCCCGGGTTCACGTTCGAAGCGGGCCGGCTTGGGTGCCGGGCCGGGGGCCTTGGCGTCGCCGTCGACCTTGTCCTCGGTGGCCCGCTCGATCATCCGTCCGATCAACCCGACGCTGATCGCCTCGGCCTCCAGCGCCCGGGCGCACGCCGCCTCGACCCGTTCGGGGCCCCAGCGCTTGACCAGGCCCAACAGGGCGTAGACCTGGCGCATCTTCGTCCACGGCAGCGGATGGTCCAATACGGCGGCGGCGTAGGCGCCGACGGCGTCGCCGTGGCGGGCGGCCATCGACTTGAGGGCCTCGATGTCGCGCATGGCGTAGGCCGTCTTCTCGGCCGGCAGGTCGGCGGGGTCGGTGCTGCGCCCGCCGTCGGGCACCCGGGGGTGGACCTTGACCAGCTGGCCCCGGCAGAAGATGCGCACCAGCGCCCGGTCGGCCCGGGCGTCGACGTGGCAGCCGATGAGGTTCCCCGGCACCGAGTAGAGGGCCTTGGCCACCTCGACGTGGTGGTCCCGGTGGACCTTGGGCCGGGCGTAGATCGGCAGGTCGTATGCCGAGGTGGGGGCGGCCAGCAGACGGGGCTGTTCCTCCAGGGCGAACAGCTCGGCCGGCCGGCACTGGGTGGTGCCGTGGATGCGCATCCCGGCCCGGCCCCGGCACCACTCGGTGGCGTGGCGCTGGGCGTGGTCGAGGTCCACGAAGCTCTCGCCGGCGAACATCGAGCTGCGGGTGAAGGCCACGACGCGCTCGACGCGGGGCTTGTCCGTCGGGGTCCGCACCCGGGCCGGGTCGGTCACGAACCCACGGCTCTGGGCGTACTCCATGAAGGCCTGGTTGAACCGGGGGTTCAGGGGGTCGGCCCGCTCCACGATGGCGGCCATGTTGTCGGGGATGACCACGGCGAAGACCCCGCCGAAGAACGCCCACGCCGCCTCGCAGCCGGCGATCACCGCCTCGGTGGTCTGGCGGAAGCTCAGCCAGACGAAGCAGTGCCGGCTGTAGCAGGCGGTGAAGATCAGCGCCCACACCACCCGCCGGCGGCCGGTGGCCGGATCGGCGATCAGGCCCATCTTGCCGAAGTCGACCTGCAGCTCCGAGCCGGGCTCGCCATCGGCCACCCGCACGGTCGTCGTGCGGGTGCTGCGGCCCACGCCGAGCACCTCCAGGGCGTAGCGGTGCAGCGTGCGCTGGGGGACCACGGTCCCCCGGCGGACGAGCAGGTCATGGGCCTTGACCACGGTCAGCTTCTCGTCGACCAGCCAGGCCTTCAGCTGGTCGTGGTCGGCCTTGAGCGTGGCCCACGCCTGCCCGTGGCCGTCGGGGCGGTGGGGACGGACCCGTTCGCACACCTGGGCGATCAGCTCGTCGCCGAGCTGGCCTTCGCCGCCGTCACGGACGATCCCGCACGCCACCGCCGCCTCGAGATAACGCCGGACCGTCTTGCGGTCCACCGCCGCCCGTCGGGCCACCGTCCGCTGCCCCTCGCCCCGCAGCCACAACCGCAGGACCTCACGGATCTCATGCACTTGAACCTCCCTGAAGCTCATCGCCACCTTCCCGGGCGGCTAGTCGGTCAGGTGGCGACTCCAACCTCAGCGGCGCCGCCGCTGGTGGATGCTCCGGGGTGGTCCCATCACTGGCGAAGGGGTGGTCCCATGCTGCTGGCGGAACTCACCTCAAGGTGGTCCCATGCTGCTGGCGGGCGACAAACGGCGCCGACATGTACGCGAGCGCTCCGAGCAATCTCCTGCGGGAGGCCCAGGGCTCAATAGGCCGGGTTTCACCGGGAGACGTTGTCGTCTTCGGCACAACGTTCTTCCGGCTCAACTGACCCAACCGTGGGTCACGACGCGGCCCGCCAGGGCAGGTTGGGTCCAATGCCGGCACGGTCCAGCATGATCATGGTGATGAACGCCTCGGGGTCGTGGAAGCCGCGGGCGTTGGTCCGGAGCCGGCCGATGGCAGCGTTGTTGGCCTCGGCGATGCCGTTGGTGAGCCTCC
>DATJHJ010000054.1:0-24706 GCA_035494015.1 Acidimicrobiales bacterium | reverse complement strand
GGGGTCGGTTCGACATAGGCGAGAAGTGCTTCGCTTTGCGTTGGCCGCCGAGGCCCTTTGTTCGGACGGTATCGACGCGACGACTGACACCGGTCAAGCCCATGTGTTACGTTGGCACACGATGGCAGACGGCCTGGAGTGGTTACCTGACGAAGGTGTCGTCCTGACCAAGGCGGACCTGGAGCGGATCTTCGTAGCGCTCCGTGCGTTGATCAGCGGTACCGCGCAACTCGAGCCGAATCGCGCGCACGCCGTCGACATCGCCGCCACCATCACCCGGGCCCTTGAGCGCAACTATGGAGACGACTGATGGCGAAGCCGAGAGCGATCCAGTGGCTGGAGAAGGAGACCGGCCAGAGCATCCCGTACGTCCCCGAGGAGCAGGGAGCCGAAGGCCGTGAGCGTCACCTGTCGGTACGCGTCGACCGCAGGATGGCGGTCGCCCTTGATGCCATGGCAGCCGAGCGCGGTGTGACCGTCTCCCAACTGGTCCGCGAGCTCCTGACCCAGGCCGTGACCGAACGCCAGAGCACGGCCGGGCTGGATGCCCAGGCGCTCATAGACCGTCTCGCGGCAGATGTCGCCGAGGTCCGTCGCAGACTCGCCGGCTGACAGAGCGGTCGACGCGCCAGCCAGCGGCGATACGTCGCCGTGTGCCGGGACAGCCAAGTGAGGGCCGGTCTGCCCGGTCGGCTCGGGTCGGCGACCGGCCAATATCGACGTCTGCGACGGATGCCGCCGGGTTGATGTCTCACCTGCCCGGCGCTGGCCTTGTAGGTCCATCATGTTGACGTGAAGCCATCTACAGCGGTTCGCCACCTCGCCGAGATGGCCAACGTCGCCACCGATCGCCTGCGCCTTCGAGACACCGACATCGGCTGGCCGCTGGAGGAGTTGTGGGTCACCGGAGACTTGCTGGAGGGTCGCTCAGAACTCGAGACGGGGAGCGTGGTGCTGGTTCTCGATCTCCCTCCGGCGGAACTCCCGTGGCTGGCGACCCATCCCGCCGGCGAGTGGGTCGGAGCCGAGCTCCGGCTTGGCAAGAGGCCGTTCCTGTGGTCGTACCGACCGGCCCTGTGGCCGGTGTGGAACCACCGTCATCGTCGTGTCGCCCGCGTCTGGTCAGCACGCTCCGGGACGGAGGGCGCCGTGCTCGACGCCCTGGGCGCCCGCCGTGTCGACGACGCTTTGATCGTGGAGCCGTCCACCGACGAGCTGGTCGACCAGCTGACGGAGGAGGTCGATGCCTCGGCCCAGCACCTGCGCAAGGTGCTGGCGGCCTACTGGGACCCTGATTGGCGCCGGGGCCACAAGGGCGTCGACACCTCCCCCGAGGACCAGCTGTGGCGGGCCGCCCAGGCGGCGGTGGAGATCGGCGATGCGCTCGGTGAACTGCGGCGCTGACGCGTCGCCCGTCCGGGGCTACGCAGCTTTGCGCCCCGCCCCATCCCGAAGCAGAACATCCGACACGGTGGCGCAATGGAGATCCCCAAAAGATTGGAGGAGCTCCATGCCTACGGACACGACCATCGTGAAGCCGGCCGCACCGCTGTTC
Source organism: Acidimicrobiales bacterium (assembly GCA_035494015.1). Classification (GTDB taxonomy): domain Bacteria; phylum Actinomycetota; class Acidimicrobiia; order Acidimicrobiales; family AC-14; genus CADCTB01. The sequence continues at coordinate 23,151 of DATJHJ010000054.1, read as the reverse complement.
GACGAGGCCCGCCTGGCCATCGCCGGCTTCCTGGCCCGCTACTCCGGTGCCACCCGGATCAGCTACGCCACCGACCTGCGCCAGTTCTTCGCCTGGTGCGCCCAGTGCGACCTCGAGGTGTTCGCGGCCAAGCGCGGCCACATCGAGCTGTACGCCCGCACGATGGAGGAGCGGGGCCTGGCCCGGGCCACGATCGGGCGTCGCCTGTCCACCGTGGCCGGCTTCTACCGCTTCGCCGTCATCGACGGGGCCATCGAGCACTCGCCGGCGGAGTACGTCCGCAGGCCCAAGATCGACACCGAATCGGCCACCCTGGGCCTCGACCGCATGGAGCTGGGCGCCTTCATCGCCCAGGGCAGCGCAGGCAGCGTCGTCGACCAGGCCCTGGCTTGCCTGCTGGGCCTGCTCGGCCTGCGCATCTCCGAGGCCCTGCACATCGACATCGAGCACCTGGGCATCCAGCGAGGTCACCGCACGGTCACCGTGCTGGGCAAGGGCTCCAAGCTGGCGGTGATCCCGCTGCCGCCCCGGGTGGCCCGGGCGGTCGACCTGGCCGCCGGGGAGCGGAGCGGCGGCCCGCTGCTGCTGGGACGCAACGGAGAGCGGCTGAACCGCCAGGCCGCCACCCGCATCGTCGTCCGGCTGGCCAAGCAGGCCGGCGTGAGCAAGCACATCTCCCCGCACTCCCTGAGGCACAGCTTCATAACCGCCGCCTTGGACGCCGGGGTGCCTCTCCGGGACGTCCAGATCGCCGCCCGTCACGCCGACCCCCGCACCACCACCCGGTACGACCGGGCACGGAACAACCTGGACCGCCACGCTAGCTACATCGTCACCGCCTTCATCGCCGGCGCGTCATAGGCGGCGAAGCGGCCGGCGCCACTGGTGAGAGAAATTGGAAGGGGGCCGCGGCGCCCGCGGTCCGTAGGGACAATCAAACAGAGCAGGCACGTTCTCGCTCCTAGACGTAGCGCTCTGAGGGGTCGACGCCGTCGGCGATCACCGCCGGTATTTACCGGGTGAGGATCCGGCGCAAGGAGGTGAGGCCAGGCGGATCTGGTTCGGACGGTCCACCGCGGGAGAGTCAGTCCCGATGCTTCCCGGGGACGATCAGGTACGTCGGACTGGTAACGACGGCGGGGAGCGATACTGCCCACGAGGTGGACGTGCGGGCGACGGGGCGCATGAAGTGGCCGCCGGCCGGACTCGCAATTCGGGCGGCGCGCTTGCTGAGGCGGGCCCCCACGCCGACACGCGCGCGACGGCCGCCCCTCGTCACGTGTCGTTGATCCGAATTGTCGCCGTCCGATCTCCTCGTGCCAGCAGCTGCTCCCAAGCGTCGATGGCGTGTGGCAGCGACGGACGGACGGCGTGCCGGTAGCCCTGCGTGGTCCGGGTGTCGACGTGTCCGGCGAGGTCGGCGACCTTGACGAGGTCGTCGAGCTGGTCGGCCACGAGGGAGACGAACGAGTGGCGCAGCTCATACGTGGTCCAGTCGCGTCCGAGGCCGGCGCGCTCGCACAGTTGCTGGAACGCCCGCCTCAGATTGGACAGGGTCATCGGCGTGCCGTTGCGGCTGCAGAAGACGAAGCCGTCGTCGTCGTACAGGCCGAGCTTGCGCATGTCATTGCGGTGGCGGTGAAGGGCGGCGACCAGGAGCGGGTGAAGCCCGATCGAGCGCCTGCTGCGTGGAGTTTTCGGCTCGACCTGGCCGGCGTAGCGATCGTCGACCTCCAGAGCCCGCTCAGTAACGCGGATACTCGGCGACTCCGAGTCGATGTCGACGAAGCACCAGCGCAGGCCGGCGAGCTCGCCCGGCCGCAGTCCGCACATCAGACCAGTGAGCCACATTGCGGGTCGTGGGTCGGCGGGGATGGCGTCGAGGAGAATGCGCTGTGCCTGGTCGATCGTGAAGCTCTTGCGTGGCTTCGGCGCCCGCTTCTCCGGGAGCAGGACGTCGGCCGCAGGGTTTGTCTTGATGAACCGGCGGCGGAGGCCGTGTTGGAGGGCCTGGTTGAGGTAGTTCCAGTTGCGGTCGATCGTGCTCGTCGAGTACCCGCGCTTGGCCATGCCGGCGAAGATCGCCTCCAGTCGCTCGGTCGACGTCCGGTCGACCCAGAGGTGGCCAATCACAGGACGCACGTTGCTGCCGAGCAACAGACGGGCGTTGGTCACGGTGTTCGGCGACTTGGTGCGGGCGTGACGAGATCTGTTGGTGGCCGTCGAGTTCGGGCAACCCTCCGCGAACCAGGCGTCGATCACCTCGTCGAACGTGGCCAGCCGGGCCCGCCGGGGCCCGGGGTCAAGGGACTGTGCTCGGAGGGCCAGAAGCTCGTCGAGATCGGCCTGGGCGTCGGATTTGTCGACACGTTCCACCTTCCGACGGGAGCCGTCGGGAAATCTGACCCACGCCATCCACCGCTCCGCACGCTCGTTCCACCGCACAGTGGGCCGCTGTCCCATGCGCCAACTCCCTCGACGTAGCCAGTGAGCGAAAGGCTACGCTCAACCTGGCTACGTTGGCTACAGGGAGGGGGCACGAGCCTCGCCGCACCCCCTCTGACCTGGGCTTTTCCCGTGGAGCTGAGGGGATTTGAACCCCTGACCCCTTGCATGCCATGCAAGTGCTCTGCCAGCTGAGCTACAGCCCCGCCGGCACCTAAGTTAGCAGCGCCGGGCCGGCTTTCAACCGCCCGGTACGATCCGGGGATGGCCGAGGCCTACGACGTCCAGGAGATCGAGCGCAAGTGGCAGGCCCGCTGGCGCGACGAGGGCACCTACGAGGTGGAGTCGGACGACCCGCGCCCGCATTTCTACTCCCTGTGCATGTACCCGTACCCCAGCGGCGCCGCCCACCAGGGCCACGTGCGCAACTACACGTTCGGGGACCTCATCGTCCGCCACCGGACCATGCACGGCTTCGCCGTCCTGTCGCCCATGGGGTTCGATTCGTTCGGCCTGCCGGCCGAGAACGCGGCCATCAAGACCGGCGTCCACCCCCGTCCCTTCACCGACGCCCGCATCGCCGAGCTGAAGGAGTCCATCACCCGGCTGGGGGCGGTCTACGACTGGCGCCGGGAGGTGCGCAGCCACGACCCCGAGTACATCCACTGGACCCAGTGGATCTTCCTGCGCTTCCTCGAGGCCGGGCTGGCCTACCGGCGCAAGGCCCCCGTCAACTGGTGCCCCGGCTGCCAGACCGTACTGGCCAACGAGCAGGTCCTGGCCGACGGCACCTGCGAGCGCTCGGGCGACGTGGTGGTCAAGCGCGACCTGGAGCAGTGGTTCTTCAAGATCACCGCCTACGCCGACCAGCTGCTGGACGACCTGGACACCCTGGACTGGCCGGCGCGGGTCAAGACCATGCAGCGCAACTGGATCGGCCGGTCCGAGGGGGCCGAGTTCGAGCTCCCGATCGTCGGTGGGTCCTCGATCCGGGTCTTCACCACCCGACCGGACACGTCGTTCGGCATGACCTATGTCGTCCTCGCCCCCGAGCACCCGCTCGTCCCCGAGCTGACCACCGCCGGCCAGCGGGCCGCCGTCGAAGCCTTCGTGGCCGAGGTGTCCACGCATACCGAGGTCGAGCGCCAGTCGACGGAAGGCCCGGTCAACAAGCGTGGCGTGTTCACCGGCTCGTACGCGGTCAACCCGTTCAACGGGCAGGAGGTGCCCGTCTACCTGGCCGATTACGTCCTGATGGGCTACGGGACGGGGGCCATCATGGCCGTGCCCGGCGAGGACCAGCGGGACTGGGACTTCGCCGAGGCCTACGACCTGCCCATCGTCCCCACCGTCCAGCGCCCCGACGGCTGGGTGGGCCAGGCCTACACGGGCGACGGGCCGGCCATCAACAGCCAGTGGCTGGACGGGCTGTACAAGGCCGAAGCGGTGGCCAAGGCCATCGACTGGCTGGAGGAGCAGGGGATCGGCGAGCGCAAGGTCAACTTCCGCCTGCGCGACTGGCTGCTGTCCCGCCAGCGGTTCTGGGGCTGCCCGATCCCCGTCGTCTACTGCCCCGAGCACGGGGCCGTCCCCGTGCCCGACGACCAGCTGCCCGTCCTGGCCCCCGACGACGTCGAGTTCCGGCCCACCGGCGAGTCGCCGCTGCGCTTCCACGAGGGCTTCCTGCAGACGGCCTGCCCGACCTGCGGGAAGCCGGCCACCCGCGAGACCGACACCATGGACACCTTCGTCGACTCGTCCTGGTACTACCTGCGCTTCGCCGACCCCCACAACGCCGAGGCGCCCTTCGACCCGGCCGTGGTGGCCCAGTGGCTGCCGGTCGACCAGTACATCGGCGGCATCGAGCACGCCATCCTCCACCTGATGTACGCCCGGTTCTTCACCAAGGCCCTGGCCGACCTGGGCGTGTCCCCCAAGGAGCTGCGGGAACCCTTCGCCCGCCTGTTCACCCAGGGCATGATCCGCATGGGCGGGTCGAAGATGTCCAAGTCCAAGGGCAACCTGGTGGCCCCGGCCAAGTACTTCGACACCGTGGGAGCGGACGCCCTGCGCCTGTTCCACCTCTTCGTGGGCCCGCCGGCGGACGACGTCGACTGGAGCGAGCAGACCGACGAGGTCATCGACGGCTGCGCCCGCTTCCTGGCCCGGGTGTGGCGGCTGGCCACCGGCGAGGTGGCCACGGTCGACGGCGCGCCCCGGCCGGCCGGGAACCTGGACCGGGCCACCCACGCCCTGATCGCCAAGGTGTCCGAGGACTACGACCGGTGGTCGTACAACACGGTGGTGGCGGCCTGCATGGAGTTCACCAACCTGCTGTACAAGCACGTCCAGGCCGACGGGACCATCCCTAACGAGCCGGTCGACACCCTGCTGCTGCTGCTGGCCCCCATGGTGCCCCACGTCACCGCCGAGCTGTGGGAGCGCCGCCACCCGGGCGAGCACGTCCACGCCCAGGCCTGGCCCACCTTCGACCCCGCCTTGGCCGCCGCCCTCACCGAGACCATGATCGTGCAGGTCAACGGCAAGGTGCGGGACCGGATCGAGGTCGACGCCGGGATCGACGAGGCGGAGATGGAGCGCCTGGCCATGGCGTCGCCCAAGGTGCAGGCCGCCCTGGACGGGTCCCGGCCGGCCAAGGTCGTGGCCCGGCCGCCCCGCCTGCTCAACCTCGTGCGGTAGCGGTTCCGGCCGGCATGGCGGCGGCGGCCCGCAGCGCCACCCGCACGTCGTCGAACGAGCGCTCCATGCGGTCCAGCTCGTCAGCCATCGCCGCCGGGCGCTCGCCCAGGGCGGCCGACTCGATGGTGGCGGCCAGCCCGGCCATGGTGGTCGCCCCCACGGCGGAGCAGCTTCCCCGCAGCCGGTGGGCGGCCCCCGCGGCGGCGGCGAGGTCCTGGCCGGCCACGGCTTGGCGGAGGGCGGCCAGATCGGCGGGGGCGACGTCGAGGAAGGCGTCGGTCAGCTCCTCGATGAGGTCGGGCCCGCCCCCGCCCAGCTCCCAGAGGCTGCGCACGGTGGCCGGGTCGAGGACGTCTCCGTCGCCCGGGACGGTCTCGACGAGGCCGTCGAGCACGTCACCCAGGCCCTCGAGGGTCACCGGCTTGGTGATGTAGGCATCCATGCCCGCCTCCAGGCAGCGCTCCTCGTCGCCCTTGATGGCCGAGGCGGTCAGGGCGACGATGGGCACGTGGCGGTCCCGCCCCTCCCGCCGGCGGATCTCGGTCGACGCCTCGTAGCCGTTCATGACCGGCATCTGGCAGTCCATCAGCACGGCGGCGTAGGGGATGTGCTCCAGGGCCTCGACCGCCTCCCGGCCGTTGGCCACCACGTCGACCCGGTAGCCCAACCGTTCGAGCATGGCCGCCGCCACCTTCTGGTTCACGGGGTTGTCCTCGGCCACCAGCAGCCGGGCCCGGCGCCGGGCCCGGTCCGGGTGGGCGGCGGGCGAGGGCTCGACCCGCAGGGGTGCGTCGCCCCCGACGGCCAGCACCGCGGCCACGGTGTCGAGCAGCTCCCGGTGGCGCACAGGCTTGGTGAGGTAGGCGCTGACCCGTCCCACCTGGACCGATCGGGAGACGGCCGAGCTGAGCATGACCAGGCGGACATGGGCGAGCCGCGGGTCGGCGGCGATCCGGTCGCACAGCTCCACCCCGTCCATGCCGGGCATGTGGCGGTCGACGACGGCGAGATCGTGGACGGCGCCGGCGTCGGCCGCGGCCCGCAGGAGCCGCAGGCCCGTCTCGGCGTCGGGCGCCAGGGTGGTGCGCATGCCCGCGGCAGCCAGCTGGCGGTCGAGGATGGACCGGTTGGTGGCGTTGTCGTCCACGATCAGGGCGGTGGCGCCCCGCAGTGAGGCCCGCTCGACCGGTCGGGTCGCCGGCTCGGGCCGGGCGGGGAGGGGAAGGGTGAACCAGAAGGTGCTGCCCTGGCCGGGGACGCTCTCCACGCCGATGGCGCCCCCCATCATCTCCACCAGCCGCTTGGAGATGGCCAGGCCCAGGCCGGTGCCGCCGTAGCGCCGGGTGGTGGACGGGTCGGCCTGGGCGAAGGACTCGAAGAGGCGCTCGCGGTCGGCGCCGGCGATGCCGACGCCGGTGTCCCGCACCTCGAAGCGCACCATCTCCGTGCCCGGGTGGCCTGACACGTGGACGACGATGTCGCCTTGCTCGGTGAACTTGATGCCGTTGCTGACCAGGTTGGTGAGGACCTGGCGCACCCGGCCGACGTCGCCCGAGACGCGGATCGGGACGTCGGGCTCGGTCAACGTGGCCAGCTCCAGGCCCTTGTCGTGGGCCAAGGGGGCGAGGAGGTCGGCCACCCCCTCGACGACCTCGGGCAGTTCGAAGTCGCACACCTCGAGCTCCAGGCGCCCGGCCTCGATCTTGGAGAAGTCGAGGATGTCGTTGATCAGCTCCAGCAGGGCTTCGCCGGACCGCCGGGCGGTGAGGGCGAACTCGCGCTGGTCGCCGTCGAGCTCGGTGTCGAGGAGCAGCCCGGTCATCCCGATGACCCCGTTGAGGGGGGTGCGGATCTCGTGGCTCATATTGGCCAGGAACTGGGACTTGAGGCGTGACCCCTCCACCGCCTCCTCCCGGGCCGCCTTCAGCGACGTGAGCGACTCCTGCAGCTCGGCGGTGCGCTCGTCGACCAGGGCCAGGGCGTAGTCACGCCGGCGGGCCACGGCGTCGAGCACGGCGAAGATGGCCAGCGACGCCAGCAGGCCGACGACGAGGATGACCTCGGGCAGGCGATGGACCAGGGTGCCGACCAGGGGCTGCTCGCTGGCCAGGACCAGGAGCCAGTGGCTGTCCCCGGCGGTGAAGGGGAGCTGGAGGGTACCCGGGCCCGGCTGGGCCCCGGGGCCGCGGTTGGTGAGGACCAGTTGGGAGGGGTCGATGGTCGGGGACGCGTACAGCCAGCCGTCCAGCTCGGAGAACGGCGAGGAGGCACTGCTGGGCGACGCCGTCGGCTTGATGACGGACTCGCGGTAGACGACGGTTCCGGCCGGGGCGGACGCACCGAGGGCCAAGCCCAGGGTGGGGCCGTCGGCGCCGGGCATCACCGGGGTGCTGACCACGGTCTTCACGTTCGGGTCCAGGGCCCGGCGCATGGCGTCGGCCCGGGGCCCGGTGACGGTCTGGCCCACGGTCATGCCCGGCCCGGCGGCCAGGTCGACCACGAAGCCGTCGCCCTCGGGGTGCAGGAGGGCCATGGCGACCAGCGACTTGTCGGTCGCCCCGGCCACCCCGGCGAAGCTCTGCGGGGACTCCCCGCTGACCCGGGCGACGGTTCCGACGAGGGTCAGCCGGGCCTGGGTGGAGGTGATGAGGTTGCCCACGACGAGGTTGACCTCCGCGGCCCGTTCCCGCAGCAGCCCCTCCTCCTGGTCGCGGACCAGCCCCTTCACCGACCACGCCGCGGCCAGGCTGGCGGTGACGAGGACGGCGAGGAAGGTGAGCGACAGCCCGCGCATGCGGCGGCCGCCGCGGCCCGCCGTCGGCCTCGCCGCCGTGGGCTGGTCGGTGGGCCGTACCGCCCGTGCTGTCGACATGTGGATCTCGCCCCTCGGTCCAGGCGCCGAAAAGGTTCGACACCTTTGGCACTTCTTCGGCATGGCGGGCTCCGACCTTGAGCGCGTCGCTACCATGTCGCTCGTGGCGGACGGCGGGGGTGGCCGGACCCGGGCCGGCACCCTCGGAGTCGTCCTCCTGCTGCTCCTCGTCGGGGCGTGCGGGCCACGCCCGCCCAGCCGAGCGACCGTCGGCCGGGCCCTGCCCGACGGCATCGGGCCACCGCCGGCGCTCGACGCCCACGATGGCAGCCTCGTCCAGGACGGGATCACCTTCTGGTTCTACGGCACGGCCTACCAGTGCGGGTTCGCCCTGGCGACTATCGGCACGCCCTGGTGCGGGATCCGGGCCTTCTCCTCGACCGACCTCCTCCACTGGTCGCCCCGGGGGTACGCGGTGGCCCCTGACACCCTCTGGCAGCAACGCTGCGCCCCGCCCCGTTTCGGGTGCTTCCGGCCCCACGTCGCCCGGTCCGCCGCCACCGGCAAATGGGTCATGTGGGTCAACTCGTACGACATCGCCGCCGGCTACCACGTCCTGGTCGCCTCGTCGCCGGAGGGCCCGTGGGTGGAGAGCGCGGCGCCGACCCTGGCCGCGACGGCCCCGGCCCCGGCGGTGGGCGCCGCGCCCGGCGCCCCACGGTCGCCCGGCCGGGGCGACGAGGACGTGTTCGTGGACTCCACCGGCCAGGGCTGGCTGGCCTACACGGTCCTCGACGCCAACCGCCCGGTCGACATCGCGGTGGAGCAGCTCAATCCCGAGCTCACCTCGGGGACCGGCCAGATCGTCCGCCTCCGGCTGGGCTTCGTCGAGGCGCCCTCGCTGTTCGAGCGGGACGGCCGCTTCTTCCTGGCCTATTCGGATCCGGCCTGCCCCTACTGCCCGTACGCGGCCACCGGCCTGGCGTGGGCCCGCTCCCCGCTCGGTCCATGGCTGCGGGCCCCGGCCATCTCGACCCGGTCCTGCGACGGCCAGCCCGACGACGTGGCCCGCCTCCAGCTGGCCGGGGACCCGGTCTGGCTCTACCTGTCGGACCGGTGGGACCCGGGTAAGGCCAACCAGGCCGCCGCCCGCACCTGGTGGGAGCCCCTCACCTTCGGGCCGGACGGCATGCCCGTCGCCCTGTCCTGCGGTCGCTAGGCGCAGCCCCGGGGTTGAGCGACCGCGCGAGCGCCAGCGAGCCGGGCGGGGATGGGGGAGCACGGCGCAGCCGTGCGGCGGGGGCGCAGCCCCCGCGGGCGATCGACCGTTGGAAGCGGGGCCTGGGTACCATCGGCCGGTGACCGAGCCCTGGGAGCAGCGGTTCCGGGCCGCGTCGGTGGGGTTCCCGAGCTGGCCACGGCGCAGCCCGCAACGGTTGGTCTTCTCGTCGAACGAGAGCGGGGCCTGGCAGGTGTACGCCTGGGACCGGGCCACCGGTCGCCGCCGGCAGGTGACGGACGACCCGATCGGCGTGGCCGGCGGGGCGCCGACTCGCGACGGGATGGGCGTGGTGTGGTTCCACGACGTGACCGGCGACGAGGTGGGCCACTGGCTCGTCGCCCCCTTCGCCGCCGACGGCGACGGCACGGGCGAGGGCACGGGCGAGGCCCGGCCCCTGGCCCCCGGCGTACCCGACGCCTGGTCGACGGGGCTGTGCCTGGGCGACGGCCTGGTGGTGGCCGGCACCGCCGACGACGACGGGTTCTCGGTGTTCGTGGTCGAGGGTGACGGGGCGGCCCGCCTCATCCACCACCATGCCGAGCCGGTCGACGTGGCCAGCCTGTCCCGGGACTCGAACCTGCTGGCCCTGGCCCACGCCGAGCACGGCGACACCATGCACCCGGCCCTGCGGGTGGTCGACGCCCGCACCGGGGCGGGCCGGGGTGACCAGTGGGACGGCCCCGGGCTGGGCCTGGCCGTCGCCGGCTGGTCACCGGTCGAGGGCGACCAGCGCCTCGCCCTGAGCCACGAGCGCGACGGGCTCCAGCGCCCGGGCATCTGGGACCTCGCCACCGGCCGGCGGCGCGACTACCCCGTCGACCTCCCGGGCGACGTGGAGATCGAGGACTGGTGGCCGGACGCCTCCGCCCTGCTGCTGAACCACGACCACGAGGGCCGCAGCCGCCTGCATCGCCTCGACCTGGAGTCGGGCGCCCTGGAGGAGCTGGACCACCCGGTCGGCACGGTGTCGGGCGCCGGTGTGCGGCCGGACGGCGAGGTGTGGTTCCGCCTGGCCAACGGGGCCGAGCCCCCCACCGTCCGCACCCTGGGCGGTGAGGTGGTGCTGGCCCCGCCGGGGGAGCGGCCGCCGACCGGGCGCCCCTACCGATCGTGGTCGTTCGCCAACCCGGGCGGCCAGCGCATCCACGGCTTCGTGGCCACACCGCCCGGCGACGGGCCGCATCCCGCGGTCATGCTCGTCCATGGCGGCCCGACGTGGGCGTACTCGGACACGTTCATGCCCGACGTGCAGGCCTTCGTCGACCACGGCGTCGCCGTCGCCATGGTCAACTACCGCGGTTCCACCGGGTACGGCTCCGCCTTCCGCGACGCCCTGATCGGCAACCCGGGCTTCCCCGAGGTCGAGGACGTCGTCGCTGGGCTGGACGCCCTGGTGGCCGAGGGCGTGGTCGACGCCGACCGGGTGGCCCTCACCGGTGGTTCCTGGGGCGGCTACATCACGCTGCTGGCCCTCGGCCTGCACCCCAAGCGCTGGGCGGTGGGCGCCGCCGCCGTCCCGGTGGCCGACTACGTCACCGCCTTCCACGACGAAGCGCCCACCCTCCAAGCCTTCGACCGGACCCTGTTCGGCGGCGGCCCGGAGGAGGTGGGCGACCTGTACGCCGAGCGGTCGCCGCTGACCTACGTCGACCGGGTGGCCGCGCCCGTGCTGGTCCTGGCCGGCGACAACGACAGCCGCTGCCCCATCCAGCAGGTGCTCAACTACGTGGAGGCCCTGCGGGCCCGGGGGGGCGAGGTCGACCTCTACCGGTTCGACGCCGGCCACGGCTCGATGGTCATCGACGAGCGGGTGCGCCAGATGCGGGTCGAGCTCGACTTCGTCCTGCCTCGTCTCGGCCGGCCGGGGCCGGCATGACCGTTCGGCCGGACGAGCTGGTCAAGCAGCTCGACGCATCGCTGGCCGACGTGGCGGGCGACTTGTACGACCTGGACAGCGGGGCGGACATGGTGTTCGTCAAGGGCCAGGCCGACGCCGGCAACGTGGTGGCCGCCGGGCTGGTGGCGTCGCTCGGCTTGGCGTGGGAGCGCTACCCGCTGGCCAAGGATGCGGTGGAGCGCCTGCAGGCGGCGCTGGCCGCACGGGACCACGCCGCGGTGGAGGCCCTGGCCGGCCCGGCGGCGGTGACGCTGCCCGACGGCTCGACCATCGGAATCGCCGCCCTGATCGAGGACGTCGCCCTGCGGGTCGAGCACACCGGCGCCGAGGTGGCCCGGGTGGCAGGAGCGGCGCGCCAGGCGGTGGCCAAGGTCGACGGCGCCCGGGTCGCCTTTCACGACCTCCTGGTCCGGGCCGGCGCGGTGGGCGCCGACGACGACGTGGAGGTCACCCGGGTGCGGACGGCCATCGAGCAGGCGACGGCAGCGGTGGCCGCCGACCCGGCCGGGGCCACCGGCCTGGGCGACCTGGACCAGCTCCTCGATACCGCCCGCCAGCGGGTGGAGGCCCTGGAGCGCAGCCTGGGGGCGCTGCCGGCGCAGCTGGCCACCGCCGCCGTCCAGCTCGACGAGATCGAGGCCCTGGTCGCCCGGGGGGCCGATGCCCTGGCCCTGACCCGGGCCAAGGTGGCCGACCCTCCCGGCGTGCGGCCTCCCCTCGACCTGGCCGCCGACGGCGACCGCGCCCTGCGGCCCTGGCTGGAGCGGATCCGGGCCCAGGGCGGCGAGCCCGCCGCCGCCGCCCTGGCCGCGTGGCAGCGGGCCGCCGATGCCCGCCTGGCCGAGGCCCGCCAGGTCGCCGAGGCCAACGCCGCCCCCTTGGCCCGTCGCAACGAGCTGCGCGGGCTGCTCGACGCCTACCGGGCCAAGGCGGCGGCCTCCGGCGGCGACGAGGACGGCCGCCTGGCCCGGCTCCACGCCGCCGCTCGGGAGACCCTGTACACGGCCCCGTGCGACCTGTCCGTGGCCGAGGCCCAGGTGCGCGAGTACGTCGCCGCCGTGAACTCGGCGGCCAAGGGGGTCAGGTGACGACGGGCGCCCGCTGCACGCAGCCCGGCTGCCCGGGCCACATCGCCGCCGACGGCTACTGCGATACCTGTGGGACCAAGGCGCCCGCCGCCGCGCCGCCGCGCAAAGCGGCGGCGGCGGCGGCGAAGGCCGCCCGCCCGGCGCGCCAGCCCCCGCCCCCGCCGCGCCCCGCCCCCGCTCACGCCGGGAGCACGTCGGGGACCCTCACCACCGGCTCGGCCCGCTCGGGCGGCACCCGGCGCACGGGCAGCACGTCCCGCACGACCAGCCGGCGGACGAGCGGGATCGGGGCAGGGCTGATCGACGTGCCCGCGGCACCGGTGATCGACCCGGCCTCGGTGGTCCTCGCCGACCCGGTCGTGGCCGAGGACAAGCGGTTCTGCTCGAACTGCGGGGCGCCGGTGGGGCGGGCCCGGCCGGACGCCCCCCAGGGTCGGATCTCGGGCGTGTGCAGCCAGTGCCGGCACCGGTTCGACTTCGAGCCCAAGCTGCGGCGGGGCGAGATCATCGGCGGCCAGTACGAGGTGGCCGGCGCCCTGGCCCACGGCGGGCTCGGGTGGATCTACCTGGCCCGGGACAAGGCGGTGAACGACCGGTGGGTGGTCCTCAAGGGCCTGCTCGACGCCGGTGACGAGGCGGCCATGCGCGTGGCGGTGGCCGAGCGGCAGTTCCTGGCCGAGCTGTCGCACCCCAACATCGTGGGCATCTTCAACTTCGTCACCGACCGGGGCGCGGGCTACATCGTGATGGAGTACGTGGGCGGCCGGTCGCTCAAGCAGATGCTCGGCGCCCGCCGGGCGGCCAACGGGGGCAAGCCCGACCCCATGCCCGTCCACGAGGCCCTGGCCTTCATCCTGGCCATCCTCCCGGCGTTCTCCTACCTGCACAGCCGGGCCCTGCTCTACTGCGACTTCAAGCCCGACAACCTCATCCAGGTGGCCGACCAGGTGAAGCTGATCGACCTGGGCGCCGTCCGCCGCTTCGACGACCCGTCGGCCGACGTCTACGGCACCGCCGGGTTCCAGGCCCCCGAGATCGCCACCGCCGGGCCGTCCGTCCCGTCCGACGTCTACACCATCGGCCGGACCCTGGCCGTGCTCACCCTCGACTTCCGGGGCTACCAGAAGCAGTTCGAGCACTCGCTGCCCGACCCCGGCGACCACCCGGCCCTGTCCCGGTTCGACTCCTTCCACCGGCTGCTGCTCAAGGCCACCGCCCCCCAGCCCGACGACCGGTTCCAGACGGTGGGCGAGCTGGGGGAGCAGGCCCTGGGCGTGCTGCGCGAGGTCGTCGCCATCGAGACGGGCAAGCCGCAGGCGGTGCCGTCCAGCGTGTTCGGGCCCCCGCCGGGCGACGGCAGCGTGCCGTCCCTGGCGGTCGACGCCGCCGACCCCGCGGCCGGGTTCCTGTTCAGCCTGGGCGGCGACGACCCACGCACGGTGGTGGCCGAGATCGGTCGGGCCGTCAACGCGGGGACTGTCGCCCCGTCGGTCGAGGTCCGGCTGCGGCTGGCCCGTGCGCTCCTCGACAGTGGCGACCGTGCGGGGGCGGCGGCCCAGCTCGACCGGGTCGAGGCCGATGACCCCTGGGAGTGGCGGGCCGCCTGGCTGCGGGGCGTGGCCGCCCTGGCCGGCGGCGACCTGGGCGCGGCCGCGGCCGCCTTCGACCGCTGCCGCTCGGAAGTCCCCGGCGAGGTCGCGCCCAAGCTGGCCGCGGCGATCACCGCCGAACGGGCCGGCGATCTGGCGAGCGCCGCCGCCCTGTACGACACCGTGGTCACCATCGACCCCAACTACGTGGCCGCGGCCCAGGGCCTGGCCCGGTGCCGGGCGGCGGCGGGCGACGTGGCCGGCGCGCTCGCCGCCTACGACCGCATCCCGCCCACCCACCGGGCTCGGGCCGAGGCCCAGGTGGAGGCGGTGCGGATGCTGATCGGTGCCGGCCAGTTCCAGGAGGCGTCCGACCAGCTGGCCGCCATCGCCGACCTGGAGCAGCGCCGCCGCGTCGAGGTGGAAGCCGAGCTGTACGAGGCCGCCCTCAAGTCCGTCACCAACGGCACGCCGGCGCCCGCCGGGTCGCGCTCGCTGGGCGGGCGGCCGTTCACCGAGCGCAGCCTGCGCCTGGGGCTCGAGCAGGCGCTGCGCCGGCAGGCCCACCTGGCCGCCGACCCGGCGGAGCGCATCGCCCTCATCGACCGGGCCAACCGCGAGCGCCCCCTGACCGTCCTGTGACCGACGCGGCCACCACCACCGCTCTCGTGTGCCCGAACTGCGGGGCCGCCGCGGTCGCCGGCGACCGGTTCTGCGAGGCGTGCGGCGCCGACCTGCCCTTCACCGAGCGGCCGCCGGCCGCGGCCGCGGCCGAAGCCGACGAACCGGCCCTCGGGCCGCCGTGCGTGTCGTGCGGGGCGCCGGCCACGCAGATCGTCGACGGCTACTGCGGGGTGTGCGGCATGAAGCAGCCCGCCCCCCGGGACCACACCGAGGTGTCGGAGGCGGGCGTGGCCGCGGTCTCGGACCGGGGCCGCAAGCACCACCGCAACGAGGACGCCTTCGCCCTCCGGCGCGAGGAGAGCGGTCGCCTGGTGGCCGTGGTGTGCGACGGCGTGTCGACCACGGTCAACCCCGACCTGGCCTCGCAGGCCGCAGCCGACGCCGCCCTTGCCGTCCTGGCCGGGGGCGCCGACTTCGTGGCCGCGGCCGCTGCCGCTCAGGCCGCAGTCGAAGGGGTCGAAGGGGCGCCGCAGCCGCCCGACCTCGGCTGGCCCTCGTGCACGCTGCTGGCGGGGGTCGTCGACGGGACCACCGTCGACCTGGCCACCATGGGCGACTGCCGCACCTACTGGCTGCCGGACGGCGGTCCGCCGGTCCTGGTCACGGAGGACGACTCGTGGGCCGCCGAGCAGGTGGCGTCCGGGGCCATGACGGCCGAGGAGGCCCTGGCCGCGCCCTTGGCCCACACCATCACCCGCTGGCTCGGCCGCGACGCCGACCCGTCGTGGACGCCTCGCCTGGCCCGGCTGGAGATGGCCGGTCCGGGCCGCCTCATCCTGTGCTCGGACGGGCTGTGGAACTACGCCGCCTCGCCCGAGGAGCTCGCCGCCGCGACCGGCGGGTCGGCCGCGCCCTTGGAGGTGGCCCGGCGGCTGGTCGACTTCGCCAACGAGCAGGGCGGCCACGACAACATCACCGTGATCGTCGTCGACGTGAAAGGACCGTCCGTATGACATCGGCGTTCTCCGCCAGCGTGTTCCAGAACGAGTTCCTGCCCGAGGGGGCCACCGAGGTCAACGCGGTGGTGACGGTGATGGCCAGCGGGGGCGACGGCGCCGCCGCCCCGTCCACCGCCGAGAAGGCGGTGCTGCTGATCGTCGATACCAGCGGGTCGATGGAGGCGCCCAGCAGCAAGATCCGGGCCGCCCGCAAGGCGGCCGCCGCCGCCTGCGGGATGATCCCGGACGGCACGTGGTTCGCCCTGGTGGCCGGGGCCGACGGCGCCCGCTGCGTGTACCCCTACGACGGTCCGATGGTGCAGGCCGACGCCCGCACGCGCAACGAGGCGTCCCAGGTCGCCAACCAGCTCACCGGCGCGGGCGGGACGGCCATCTCCACCTGGCTCGACCTGGCCCGTGAGCTGTTCGCCCCCCATGCCGGGGCCATCCGCCTGGCCTACCTGCTCACCGACGGCGAGAACCGCGAGCCGGCGACCGACTTCCAGGCCGCCATCGACCGGGCCACGGGCGAGTTCCAGTGCGACGCCCGCGGCGTGGGCGCCGACTGGCACGTCCAGGAGTTACGCCAGATCACCTCCGCCCTGCTGGGCGAGGTCGACATCATCAAGTCGCCAGACGAGATGGAGGACGACTTCCGGGCCTTCCTGGAGCGGGCCATCGGCAAGTCGGTGGCCGACGTCCGCCTCCGGCTGTGGGCCCCGAAGGGGTCGACCGTCCGCTTCGTCAAGCAGGTCGCCCCCACCATCGAGGACCTCACGGCCAAGGCCCGGCCGGTCGACGCCCTGACCCAGGAGTACCCGACCGGCGCATGGGGCGGCGACGAGAGCCGGGACTATCACGTGTTCGTCGACGTCCCGCCCGGGAACGTGGGCGACGAGAAGCTGGCCGCCCGCGTGAGCCTGATGGTCGGCACCGACGTGGTGTCGCAGGGCCTGGTGCGGGCGGTGTGGACCGACGACGACGCCCTGTCGACCCGCATCAACGCCCAAGTCGCCCACTACACCGGCCAGGCCGAGCTGGCCCAGGCCATCCAGGAGGGCCTGCAGGCCCGCAAGGACGGCGACATCGACACGGCCACGATCAAGCTGGGCCGAGCCGTCCAGCTGGCCGCCGAGTCCGGGAACGAGGGGACGATGCGGGTGCTGAAGAAGGTGGTCGAGGTGGAGGACGAGGCCACCGGCACGGTGAAGGTCAAACGCAACGTGGAGAAGCTGGACGAGATGGAGCTCGACACCCGGTCCACCCGGACCGTCCAGGTCAAGCGGGCCCAGTAGTGGCGACCACGACCAAGTGCCCGAACTGCGGGGCCGACTCCACCACGTCCGACTACTGCGACACGTGCGGGACCCCGCTCGCCGCCCCGGCCTCGGCCGCGGCGCCGCCCGCCGCCGCGCCAGTGGGTGCCCCGCCCGTGATGGTGTGCCCGAACTGTGGCGCCGCCCGCACGCCGGACGACGCCTTCTGTGAGGGGTGCGGGCTGGACTTCGCCACCGGGCAGATGCCCGCCGCCGCGCCCCCGCCGGCCGCCGCCCCCTCGGGCGTGCCGTCGGGCTGGACGGCGGTCATCGAGGCCGACCGGGCCTTTTTCGACAGCAACGAGGTCGAGGGGGCCAGCGGGATCACCTTCCCCGACACCCTGGCGCCCCGGGAGGTCCCGCTGAGCGGGGACGAGGTGGTGATCGGCCGGCGCAGCGAGGCCAAGGGGTTCTTCCCGGGCATCGACCTGTCGGCCCCGGTCGCCGACCCCGGCGTCTCCCACCGCCATGCCGCCCTGCGCCGCCAGCCCGACGGCACCTGGGCGCTCATCGACGAGATGTCGACCAACGGGACCTGGCTCAACGGGTCGACCAAGCCCGTCGAGCACGGGGTCCTCACCGCCCTGCGCGACGGCGACAAGATCAACCTCGGCTCCTTCACCCTCATCACCATCGTCAAAGCCCCGTGACCGCCGTTCTTTGTGAGTTGCGCAACCGTGGCGGTACTCCAGGTCACAAAGAACGATGACGACGGTCACCCCCACCCGCAGCGTCGGTCGCCGGGTGGAAGCGGCGTCCCGCACCACGCCAGGGCGGTACCGGCTGTGGTCGCTGGCCGCGGCGGCAATCCTGGTCCTGGCGACCGTGACCGCCACCGCGTCCGCCACCCGCATGCGGTCGTCGACCCACCGGGCCCGGGACGAGAGCGGGCCGGTGCTGGTCGCCACCCAGCAGCTCGTCTCCAGCCTGGCCGAGGCGGATGCCGCGGCCAGCGCCGCCTTCTTGTCCGGCCGCAACGAGGATCCCGAGCAACGGCGCCTGTACGAGCAGGCCCTGGCCCGCTCGGGCCAGCAGGTGGAGGACATCGCCGCCCTGGCCGGCCGGGACCAGGCCGTGCGCGACATCCTGCGCCGGGTCTCCGTCCAGCTCACCCAGTACGCCGGGCTGGTGGAAGCGGCCCGGGCGTCCAACAAGTCCGGGACCGCCGACGCCAACGGCTACCTCGTCTCCGCCGTGAGCCTGGCCGGCGGGCTGGTGCAGGGCGACGTGAAGGCCCTGACCGACCGGACCCAGTCCAACCTGGCCCACGACGAGGACGACCGCCGGGCCGGCTTCTACGTCGCCGTGCTGGTGTTGGTCGTCGCCCTGGCCGTGCTGGTCGCCGGCCAGGCCACGCTGACCCGGGCCAGCCGCCGGATCGTCAACCCGCCGCTGGCCCTGGCCACCGTGCTGACCCTGGTGGCCGCGGGCTGGCTGGTGCGGGCCGACCAGACCAGCGGCGACGCCCTGGCCGCGGCCCGCAAGGACGGCTACGACTCGATCGTGCTCACCACCCAGCTGGCCAGCGCCGGCTTCGGAGCCAAGGCCGCCGACACCCTGGCCGTCATCACCGGCGACGCGGCGCAGCGCAGCGTGGCCGACGCCGAAGCCCAGCTGGTGGCCAACACCCCGGTCAGCGCATCGGTCGCCGACTCGATCCGCCAGGGCCGGGCCGCCGGTGCCCCCGGCGGCCTGCTCGGCCAGGCGGCGACGGCCGCGGACACCGCCCGCGAGCGGGCCGCGGTGGCCGAGGCCGCCCTGCGCTGGCAGCGCTACGAGGCCACGGTGACCACCCTGCGGGCGGCGCCGAACCAGGCCGCGGCCACCGCCATCGCCGTGGGCCCGGCCAGCTCGGACTTCAACGGCTTCAACTTCTCGGTGGAGTCCATCCTGGGCCAGAACCGCGGCCAGTTCCTCGACGGCCTGGCGACCGCGGCCGACCGGACCACCCGCCTCCCCACCGGCATCCTCCTGCTCCTCCTCGCCGCCCTGGCCACCGCCCTGTGGGGCTTCCAGCTCCGGATCAACGACTACAGATGAGACGTGTGATGACGCCACCTGACCTCATCAGCCGCCGGACCTTCCTGGGTGGGGCCGCGGCCCTGGCCCTGGGCGCCGCCGCCTGCTCCCGGGGTGGCCTGAGGGCCGCCCCCACCGGCGACGCCGGGAAGAGCACGGGCCGGCTGAAGGTCCTGAACTGGGCCCTCTACATCGACACCGACGCGCCGGGGCAGCCTGGAACTGTCGCCCGCTTCGAGCAGGCCACCGGGACCAAGGTCGACTACTCCGAGGCCTACAACGACAACCGCTACGGCCAGGACAAGGTCTTCGGCCCCACCCTGGAGAAGGGCAAGCCGACCGGCTTCGACGTGATCGTCCCCACCTACTGGCTGGTGGCCGACCTGCTGTCCCGGGACCTGCTGAACGAGATCCCCCTCGAGCGCATCCCCAACCACGTCAACCTGGACCCTGCCCTGCTTGGCACGTCATGGGACCAGGGGGCGCGGTTCCAGCTGCCCTGGCAGGCGGGGTTCACCGGGATCGCCTACAACCCGGCGCTGACCCGCAAGGAGATCAAGTCGTTCGCCGACCTGCTCGACCCGGCGCTCAAGGGCAAGGTGGGCATGGTGACCGAGATGCGCGAGGTGCTCGGGTTCTTCATGCTGGCCAACGGCCAGGATCCCAGCCGGGCGACGGCGGCCAACGCCGACGCCGCCCTCGACCGCCTGGAAGCGGTGGTCGGCTCGGGCCAGGTGCTCAAGTTCACCGGCAATGAGTACGTCGACTCGATCAAGAACGGCGAGTTCGCCGCCTGCCTGGCCTGGTCGGGCGGGGTGCTGGGCCTGCAGACCGAGCGGCCGGACATCAAGTTCGTGTTCCCCGCCGAGGGCGGCATGCGCTGGTTCGACTCCATGATCATCCCCAAGGGGGCGACGAACGTGGCCGCCGCCGGCGACTGGATGAACTTTGTCTACGACCCGGCCAACGCGGCCAAGATCACCGCCGCGGTCGGCTACGTCAGCCCTGTCGTGGGCGTGAAGGACGTGCTTGCCAAGGCCGGGGGCGACGCGGCCAAGCTGGCGGCCAGCCCCGTGCTGTTCCCCGACGACGCCACCCGCCGCCGGCTCTACTTCTGGTCCGGCACCACCCCCGCCGAGGAGGCCGCCCTGCAGGCCCGCTTCACGAAGATCACCGGGGTATGAGCGACCACGAGATCCTGCACGGGGCCGCGGCCCTGGCCGCGGCCGAGGCGGCGGAGGCGGCCTGCCGCAGCGACATGCACCACTTCGACCCGGTCATCGAGGAGTTCAGCCAGCGGGCCTTCGCCTTCGCCCGGGACCGGGCCCGGCGGGACATGACCGGGCTGGGCCTGGGCCATCCCCGGCCCAAGGCGGAGCTGGACGCCGCCGTCGGCAAGGGCATCACCGACGAGGGTTGGGGCGAGGACGAGGTGCTGCGGGTCTTCACCGAGATCCTGGAGCCGGCCTGCCTGTCGGTCGACTTCCCCCGCTACTTCGCCTTCATCCCCGCCGCGCCCACCGAGGTGTCGATCATCGCCGACATGGTGGTCAGCGCCTGCTCCATCTACGGCGGGACGTGGCTGGAGGGGGCCGGCGCGGTGTGGGCCGAGAACCAGGCCCTGGGCTGGATCGCCGGCCTGGCCGGCCTGCCGGAGACGGCCGGGGGGGTGTTCGTGTCCGGCGGGACCATGGGCAACCTGTCGGCCCTGGTCGCCGCCCGCCACCACGCCCAGGCCGCCCGCCCGCCCGGGGAACACCGGCGGTGGGCCATCGTGGCCGGCGAGTCGTCGCACACCTCCATGCACACCGCGGCCCAGGTGATGGACGCCGACCTGGTCCTGGTCCCGGGGACCAAGATGACCGGCGCCGCCCTCGCCCCGGTCCTGGCCGAGCTGGGCGACCGCGTCTGCGCGGTGGTGTCGACGGCGGGCTCGACCAACCTGGGCCTGGTCGACGACCTGGCCTCGGTCGCCGACGTCTGCGGCGAGGCCGGCGTGTGGCTGCACGTGGACGGGGCGTACGGCGGCGCGGCCATGGCCGCCCCCTCGGCCCGGTGGCGCTTCGAGGGGATCGACCGGGTGGACTCGCTGATCGTCGACCCCCACAAGTGGCTGTTCGCCCCCTTCGACGCCTGCGCCCTGCTGTACAGGGAGCCGGAGCGAGCCGCGGCCGCCCACACCCAGCACGCCGGCTTTCTCGACCTGGACGTGGCCATCACCGGCAGCGAGGGCTGGAACCCGTCGAACTACGCCCTGCACTTGACCCGGCGCAGCCGCGGCCTTCCGTTCTGGTTCTCCCTGGCCGCCTACGGCACCAGCGCCTACGCCGACGCCGTCGAGGCGTGCCTGGCCACCGCGGTGGCGGCCGCCGAGCTCATCCGGGAGTCGCCCCACCTGGAGCTGGTGATCGAGCCGGAGCTGTCGGTGGTCGCCTTCCGCCGGCTGGGGTGGTCGAACCACCAGTACGCCGAGTGGTCCCGGAAGATGCTGGACGACGGCCTGGCCCTCGTCGTGCCGTCGAACTACGCGGGGGAGACCATCCTGCGCATGTGCGTGGTCAACCCCCGCACCAGCGTGGACGACCTGCGGGTCGTGATCGACGCCTTGGCATGAAGCGGCGGGTGCTCGGCCGGACCGGCATCGAGGTCGGCGAGGTCGGGATCGGCACGTGGGAGCTGTCGGGCGACGTGTGGGGGGCCAAGGACGACAACGTGTCGCTGGCCGCCATCCGGGCCGGGCTCGACGCCGGCGCCAACCTGGTCGACACCGCAGCCGACTACGGCAACGGCCACGTGGAGGAGCTGGTCGGGCGGCTCCTGGCCGAGCGCCCCCGCGACGAGGTGGTCGTCGCCACCAAGGTCCGGCCGGAGTGCGGGGTGTGGGCGCCCCGGCCGGAGCGACCGATCGCCGAGTTCTTCCGGCCCGAGTGGATCCGCAGCGAGTGCGAGGCCAGCCTGCGCCGCCTCGGCACCGACCACGTCGACCTGCTGTTCCTGCACACCTGGAACCGGTCCTGGGGCCACGAGGACGACTGGTTCGGCGAGATGGCCGCCCTCAAGGCGGCCGGCAAGATCCGGGCCATCGGCATCTCGGTGGCCGACGAGGGGGTGGGGGACGCCAACGTCCAGATCGCCCGGGGCCAGGTCGACGTCGTGCAGGTGGTCCACTCCGTCTTCCAGCAGGAGCCCGAGCACACCCTGTTCCCGCTGGCCGACCGGCATAGCGTCGGCGTCATCTCGCGCAGCCCGTTCTCCTCGGGCGCCCTGGTCCAGGAGTGGTCGGCGGGCATGACCTTCCCGGAGGGCGACTGGCGGGCCACGTGGGCCGGGCCGGGGTGGGTGGAGGAGCAGGTCCGCATGCGGGAGCAGGTCGACGAGGTCATCGCCGCCAGCGGCCTCGACCGCCCCGCCTTCTGCCTGGCCTACGTGCTGGGCGACGACCGGGTGGCGGCGGTCCTGCCCGGCTCAGCCGACCCCGACCACGTCCGGGCCAATTGCGCGGCCTCCGGCGGCCCGGAGCTCGACCCGGCCGTCCGGGAGCGCGCCACCGCGCTGTGGCGCGAGCGGCGCATCCACGGCACCTTCAACGGGTCGGGATGACGCCGGCCGGCCTGCGCTGCCCGATCGTGGCCGGCCGGGACGGCGAGCGGGCGCAGATCGCCGACCTGCTCCTGGCCGCCAGGGCCGGGCGCGGTGGCATGCTGGCCGTCGAGGGCGAGGGCGGGATCGGCAAGAGCCGCCTGGCGGCCGACGCACTGGAGCAGGCCGCCGGTCGGGGCATGCGCACCCTGCTCGGTCGGGCGGTGCCGGGCGGCGATGTCGCCTTCCGCCCGCTGGCCGAGGCCCTGCTGTCCTCCCAACGGGCCGGTGCCGTCCCCCTCGGCCCCGCGCTGGCCCCCTACCGCGCCGCCCTCGGTCGCCTCGTGCCCGACTGGCGGGAGGGACCCGACCGGGGCGAGGGCTCGCTGCTGGTGGTGGCCGAGGCCGCCGTCCGGGTCCTGGCCACGCTGGCCGGCGACCACGGCCTCTTGGTCGTGGTCGAAGACCTCCACTGGTCCGATCCCGAGACCCTGGCGGTGCTGGAGTACGCCGCCGACAACCTGGCCGACTGCCGGATCGCCCTGCTGGCCACGTTCCGACCCAAGCCCGATGTCGCGGCGACGATGTTCCGGCGGCTGGCCCGGCGGGGCGCGGCCGGGCACGTCGAGCTGGAGGCCCTGGCGTGGCCCGACGTCGTGACCATGACCGCCGCATGCCTCGGGGTCGACCCCGCCGACGTGCCCGCCGGCCTCACCGAGCTGATGGAGGCCAACGCCGCCGGCCTGCCGCTGGTCGTCGAAGACCTGCTGGCCGCGGCGGCGGCGACCGGTTCCCTCCGCCA
>DATJHJ010000053.1:0-12485 GCA_035494015.1 Acidimicrobiales bacterium | reverse complement strand
ATCGAGGCCGTCGGCCGCCGAACGAGGGCTTGATCAGCAGTCATCAGAACGTGTACCGCGTCAGCCGGCGCAGCAATCCCAGCCGCTTGAGCTGAGGCTTTACGTAGCGTCGCTTTCCCACCAGACCCCTTCCGCCCTCGCCCGGCCTCCATGGACCGCTGCGCGCATCATAGCGGGACGCGCGCCCGCTGACCTGGAGTGAAGCGACGCGTTCACACGGCCGCGGCGGCGACGTTGCGCAGTCCGCGCCGGCCCGTGAGCGCGAACACGACCGTGAACAGGGCGGCCCCGACCAACACGATGGTCGCGCCCGAGGAGATGTCGAGGTGGTAGCTCACGACCATTCCCACGAACCCGCACAGGGCGCCGATCACCGTCGACAACCACAGCATGCGGGCGAAGCTGTTGGTCAGCATGCGGGCCACGACGGCGGGGATGACGAGGATGGCGGCGACGAGGACGACGCCCAGGACCTTCATGGTGGCCAGGATCGAGACCGACAGCAGGAGCATGAGCACGGCGTCCATCCGGGCCGTGTTCACCCCGGACACGTCCGCCACCTCCGGGTCGAACGTGGTGAACAGCAGCTTGCGGTAGAAGGCGAAGACGACGACCCCGGCGGCGACGGTGATGCCCGCCACCACCCAGACGTCGACGACGGTCACGCCCAGGATGCTGCCGAAGATGGCGGCGTCGATGCTCTTGCGCACCTGGCCATAGAGGCCGAGCAGGGCGATGCCGAAGGCGAACGAGGCGGTGGTGATCACCCCGATGGCGGCGTCGGATCCGATGATCCGCCTGCGGGTGACCCGGCCGATGGCCAGCGCCGAGGCCATCCCCCACAGCCCGGCCCCCAGGTAGAAGTTGAACGAGATCAGCGCGCTGGCCGCCGCCCCCCCGAAGATGGCATGCGACAGGCCGTGGCCGATGTAGCTCATGCCCCGCAGGGTCACGTAGACCCCGATCAGGCCGCACAGCGCCCCGGCGAAGGTGGCGACCAGCAGCCCGTGCCGGAAGAACCCGTACTGCAGCGGCCCCGTGAACCAGCTCATCCGTCGCCCGGTGAGCAAAATTGTACCGTGACGGCACATTTCTGCTCACTTCGTGCTACCGGCTGCTCGTACCTGTCGACCACGATGGGCACGCCGCCGTGCTCCAGGACCTCCATGGGGGCGCCGTAGGTGCGCTCCAGCACGTCGGGGACGAGGACTTCACGGGGCGTCCCCCGGCCGGTGACCACGGTGTTGAGGCACACCAGCTGGGGGAGGTGGGCGGCCATGCCGTTGAGGTCGTGGGTGGTGAGGACGATGGCCAGCCCGGCGGCGTTCAGTTCGGCCAGCAGGTGGAGGATGTCGTGGCGGGTGCGGACGTCCACCCCCGACGTCGGCTCGTCGAGCAGCAGGAGCTGGGGCTGGCGCAGCAGGGCCCGGGCCAGGAAGACCCGCTGCTGCTGGCCGCCCGACAGCTCCCGGATGTGGCGCCCGCCGAGCCCGCCCAGCCCGAGGCGGTCCAGCACGTCGGCGACCTCGGCCCGCTCGGAAGCCGAGGGCCACGGCAGCCGCCGGCCCTGGGTCCGGGACATGAGCACCGCCTCGGTCACCGTGACGGGGAAGTTCCAGTCGACGGTTTCGACCTGGGGCACGTAGCCGACCTGCAGCCCCGGCCGCCGCCACACCCGGCCCTTGACCGGGGTGACCGTGCCCAGGACGGCCCGCAGCAGCGTGGTCTTGCCCGATCCGGACGGGCCCACGATCCCGGTGAAGTCCCGCTCGCCGACGGCCAGGTCGGCGTCCACCAGCACGGCCGTCCCCCCGTAGGCGCAGGTCACCCCCTCGACCCGCAGCAAGGCGCTCACTGCGGGTAGCTCGCCGCCGGGGGGACGGTCACGGGCACCGACTCCAGGGCGGACGCGTCACCCCCGAGGTTGGAGACCATGGTCACGAAGTCGAACTTCATGAGGCCGAGCCAGGAGTGGTCGGGGTCGCCGGGCTTACCGGGGAGGTCGTCGTCCCGCAGCTTGTCGACGTAGCGGACTCCGGCCTCGGCCCCGATCTGGGCCAGCACCTTGCTGGGGAAGACCTCGGACCCGAACACGGCCGGCACCCCCACCGCACGGATCTGGCGGATCAGGGAGGCCACCTCCTTGGGCGTGGGGTCCTCGAAGCTGGACACCTGGATGGCGCCGATCACAGTCCAGCCGTAGTGCTGGGCGAAGTAGGCGTAGGCGTCGTGGTACGTCAGCAGGTCCCGCTTGGGGACGGTGGCGCTGGCCGCCTGCATGGCCGAGTCGAGCCGGTCGACGTCGGCCGCGAACCGGTCGTAGTTGGCCCCGTAGTCGGCGGCGTGGCCGGGATCGCGGCGGGACAGGGTGTCCCGGGCGATGCGGGCGTAGTCCTTGGCGTAGGGAGGGTTGGTCCAGAGGTGGGGGTTGGGCTTGCCCGCCGCCCTCGGGAACGAGAAGTCGTAGAGGTACTGGTCGGGGGTAATCGTCTGGGTCCCCAGCTCCACCACCTCGGCCCCCGGCTTCAGGTTGGCCCGGGCCAGATCCTTGGTCGGGTCCTCCAGCTTCAAGCCGTTGAGGAACACCACATCGGCGTCGGCGAGGGTCTTGGCCGCGCTGGGCGGCGGCTCGAAGGTGTGGGAGTCGGCCCCCTCGGGGACCAGGCCGCGCACCCGGGCCAGGTCGCCGGCCACGGTGGCCACGATGCTGGTGATGGGCGAGACGGTCGTCACGACCTGGAGGCGACCGTCCCCAGCCGCCCGGGGGGTCGTCGCCGGCCCGCAGGCAACCGCCACCAGCCCCACCACGACGAGGGCGACACCGGCGGCAGGGCGGCGCGACCAGGGCACGACCAGGACGCTATCGCAAGCTGGTCGCTGTAACGGCCAGCAGGCGTCCTCCGCCGTACACTCCCCCTATGGTGCGTGACGAGGCCGAGCCCATCCTCGACCTCCTGCGGGCCCGGGGCGGGCGGGTGACGACCTCCCGGCGGGCCATCCTGGAGACCTTCCTGGGCGTGGGCGGCCACGTGACGGCCGAGGCGCTGACCGCCAAGGTGCAGGTCGCCCACCCGGACGTCCACGAGTCGACGATCTACCGGTTCCTCGACGAGCTGGAACGGCTGGGCGTGGTGGACCACGTCCACCTGGGCCACGGCCCCGCCGTCTACCACCTGGCCCGGGACGCCCACCACCACCTGGTGTGCGACCGCTGCGGCAAGGTGGTCGAGGTGCCAGCCGAGCTGTTCGACGGGTTGCGGGGTCGCCTGGCCGACGACTTCGGGTTCGACCTCGAGCCCCGCCACTTCGCCGTCACCGGCCGGTGCCGGGACTGCGCCGCCGCCGCCGTCACTCGACCTTGACGGTCCCCTTCATGGTCGGGTGGACCTGGCAGTGGAACTCGTACGTCCCCGGCGGCGGGGAGTGGAACTTGTAGGTCACCGTGGCCACGCCGGTCACCAGGTCGCCCTGGAAGATGGGCGTGTTCGGGTCGGACCCGAAGATGGCGATGTTGTGCTGGATCGCCTTGTCGTTGTTGTCGAAGCGGATTTCGACGTCGGCGTTGGCCTTGAGGGTGATCTCCTGCTGGGCGAAGGCCACGTTCTGGGCCTTGACCTGCACCAGGCCGGCCTCGCCGATCCCCTTCTCGGCGTGCTCCTCGATCTTGCGCTCGCCGTGCGATGCCGCGATCACGCCGCCGCCCACCATGACCACGCTGGCGATGGCCAGGCTGGCCACGATCGTCCGGCTGGAGATGTTCGGCTTGAGGGCGAACAGGCTGGCGAAGCCCATGATCAGCACGGCGGCGACCAGGGCGATGGCCGTGGACGCGTCCTTGTTCACCGCCAGCAGGATCCGGGACAGGAAGAAGACCACGCTGGCGATGGTGGTCAGGCCGAGGACCGGGATCCCGAGGGGGGCCAGGCTGATCGCCCGCCCGGTGGCCTCGGACGCGGCCCGGGCCAGCCAGCCGATGGCGGCGGCGATGGCGACCAGGATCCCGGCGGCGGTGAGGATGGGGTGGAAGATCAACCCGAGAACGATGAGGCCGACGGACGCACCGGCGACCACCGACCAGCCGCCACCGCCGGGGACGGGGGCGACGGCCACCGCCCGCACCCCCGGCGGGGGGGCGTCGGCGGCCACCACGGGGGCGACCTCGTTGTCCCGGACGGACGAGAGCATGACGGCCAGGACGAAGGCCACCGCCCCCACCAGCAGGTACAGGACGCCCCCCAGGACGTCGCCGCTGGTGATCTTGTAGATGGCGCCGACGAGCAGGGCCAGGCCGGAGACGGGCAGGAACACCTTGCCGGTGGGGGTGAGCATGCCCCGCCTACCCGTGCCGGCTCAGGATGAACAGGGCGGTGGCCGACACGAACCAGACCAAGTTCGTGTACTGCCAGAAGACGGCGGCGGCCCGCAGGGGATCGTGGCGGTCGGTGGTGAAGTGGCCGGCCAGCGTGCGCAGGGCCATGACCAGGACCACGGCCATGGCCACCAGCAGGTGGAACACGTGGTAGCCGATCAGCAGGTAGAAGAGGGTGGCGTAGGTGTGGGCCTTGAACCCGAAGCCGGCCCGCACGAAGGCCAGCCACTCCAGGTTGAGCACGGCCACGCCCAGGAAGATGGTGAGGCCCAGGGCGACGGCGGCGTTGCGCCCGTCGTTGCGGCGGGCGGCGAAGACGGCCCACTGCATGGCGAAGCCGGACATGGCGACGGTGATCGACACGATGGTGGGGATGTACGTGCCCACGTGGACGCCCTTGGGGGGCCAAGCCGCGGAACCCGACTTGATGCTCAGGTAGGTGGCGACGATGGCGGCCAGGACCATGAAGTCGGCGGCGCAGAACAGCAGCGTGCCGATGGTGCCGGTTCCCCGGCGGGGCCGACCCGGCGGGCCGGGGACGGGCGCCCCCGTGGGCAGGACCACCGGGGCCACGCCGGCGGCGGGGACGACCGGGAGGTTGTCGGCGGTGGCCGGAACGGCGACCATGGCCATCAGGCGGGACCTCGCGTCATGAGGCAGGGCTTTCGTTCACCAGGTCGGTGTCGGGACCGGGGGCGGCGGCGGCAGTTCCCGGGCGACCGATCCGCAGGTCGAGCAAGGGCGTGTCCGAGCGGATCTCGGGCAGGGCGTCGAAGTTGTGCAGCGGGGGCGGCGACGTCGTGGCCCACTCCAGGCTCTGGCCCCCCCAGGGGTCGGCTCCCGCTCGGGCCCCCCGGCCACCGACCTGGCTGGCCACCAGGTCGAGCAGCAGGACCAGCAGGCCCAGCCCGACGATGGCCGCGCCCACCGAGACGACCAGGTTGGCCGGCCCGACGTTGTCGGAGGAGGAGAACGTGGCGCTGTGGCGGGCGAAGTCCTGGATCCCGAGGACGAACATCCCCAGCACGGTGAGCAGGGTGCCGCCGACGAGGGCGAGCAGCTCCAGCTTGCCCAGGGCGTCCGAGAGCCGGTAGCCCCACAGCTTCGGCCCCCAGAACGACAGGGCGGCGACGGCGCCGATGGTGGCGGCCCCGAAGAACAGGCCGTGCTGCTGGGCCACCTGCCAGTAGTTGGTGTGGGCGCTGCGGGTGGCGTCGAGGGCGGAGACCACGGAGCCGGCCAGGCCCAGCGCCAGCACCGGCAGGAAACCCAGGGCCCACAGCATGGGCGTGGCGCCGAACCTCCGGCGCAGGGCGTCGCGGTCCGTCGACTCCTTGCCGGCGTCCACTGCGTTCGGGCCACGCAGGCCAGCGCGCAGGGTGAGCAGCCAGTTCAGGATGAGCGAGGCGACCGGGACCAGCACGACGAGGGCGCCGACCACGAACAGGGCCCGGGCCGAGACCAGGTTGGTGACCTCGCTGCCCCAGCCGGCGAACGACAGGACACCGACGGCGCCGATGGCAGCCATGGCCCGTTCCCGGCTGGCCAGGCGGCGCCCGGCGAAGGTGGCCAGGATGTCGCTCACCGCGCCGAGGGCGGGGATGAGCAGGGCCCACAGCATCGGGTAGGCGCCGAACCAGAACAGGCGGGGCCACAGGAGCGGGTTCCCGCCCCGGCTGCCGGTGAAGCCGCTGAACAGCGAGGCGCCGTAGTGGCGGTCGACGAAGAGCATGCCGAACGCGCCCATCAGGACCGGGAGGGCGAGTATGAGGACGGCCCCGGACACGAGCATCGACCAGCTGAACATCGGGATGCGGCGCAGGGTCAGCCCCGGCGCCCGCAGCTGGACGATGGTCACGACCAGGTTGATCATCACCAGCACCGCGGCCAGGCACACCAGGCTCAGGCCGAGGAGCAGCAGGTCGGGGCCGCGGCCGGGGAGCCCGAGCTTCTCCGGGATGGGGTCGCCCAGGGCCCAGCCGTGGAAGACGTCGGACGCCATGGGGGCCCCGACGACCATGGCCCCGCCGGCCAGGAACACCCACAGGGCCATGGCGTGCAGGCGCGGGAAGGCCATGCGGGAGGCCCCGATCTGCAGGGGCACGACGGCCGAGCCGAGCCCCAGCCAGACGGGCAGGAGGAACAGGAAGACCGACATCGTCCCGTGCATCGTGAACAGCTGCCGGTACGTGCGCTCGCCGACCACCGAGGCATCGGCAGTCGTCAGCTGGGCCCGCATGACCAGCGACAGGACCACGCCAGCGACGAGGAACAGCAGCGACAGGATCACGAACAGGGATCCGATGAACTTGTGGTCGGTCCCCCGCGGCCAGGCCTCGGGCAGCACGGGCGACGCCGGGGGCGCGTCGACCGGCGCCGGGGGGGCTGCCTCCTCGACCTCGGTGTCGGTCATTGCCATCGTCGCCGGACTCTATACAGAGGTCCCCCGCCCCTTCGAGTCGAGACCCGCACGCCGGGTAGCGTGCCCGTGCGACACCTCCTGCAACCGGACCGACCGGCGGCCGCTCGGCGAGCCGCTACTGGCTGATCGCCGGCATGGTCACCGTCGCCCTGTCCCTGAGCCCGCCCCTGGACAGCCGGGCCGACGTCAACCTTCCCGCCCACATGGTCCAGCACGTCCTGCTGACCATGGTGGCCGCCCCGCTGCTGGCCCTCGGGCTGCCCCGGCTGCCCCGGGTCCACCCGGTGCTGGTGTGGCTGCTGTTCGCGGCGACAGGCTGGGTGGTCCACTTCACGTCCCTGTTCGAGGCGGCCGCCGAGCACGTACCCGTCCACGTCTTCGAGCACGCCCTGCTGCTGGGGACAGCCGTGCTGTTCTGGGCCACGGCTTGTGGCGTTCCACGCCGCTCGAAGGCCCGCTCGGGGCCAGGGGCCCGCATGTCGCACCCCCTGCGCCTGCTCTACCTGGCCGTGGCCATGCCCCAGAACACGTTCCTGGCCCTGGCCATCTCCTCGGCCGGCTCGGTGCTGTACCCCCACTACGCCGGCGGGGGCGACCCGCTCGGCGAGCAGCGCTTGGCCGGGGGGATCATGTGGGTGGCGGGCGACCTCCTCCTGCTGGCGGCCGTCCTGCTCACCGCCGCGGCCTGGGCCCGGCACGAGGAGCGCGAAAACCTCGCTAGTGAACAAGCAGCTGATCGACTGCCATCGCCGCGAACAGCAGGGTGATGTAGGTGATCGAGAAGGTGAACAGCTTCATGGCCCGCTCCGGCCGGTGGCTGCGGGCCAGCTGGACGGCCTTGCCCGTGAAGGTCGCCCCCAGGGCCAGGGCGGCGGCCAGGTAGATCACGCCCATGTGGCCGAGGGGCCAGAAGGCCAGGCTGACGGCCCACAGCACCACCGTGTACCCCACGATCTTGCGGGCCGTTTCGTCGAAGCTGGCCACCACGGGGAGCATGGGCACGTCAGCGGCGGCGTAGTCCTCCCGGTAGCGGATGGCCAGGGCCCAGAAGTGCGGCGGGGTCCAGGCGAAGATGATGGCGAACATCACGAAGGGGGCGACGGCCAACCGGTTGGTGACCGCCGCCCACCCGACGAGCACCGGGACGGCGCCGGCGGCCCCGCCGATGACGATGTTCTGGGTGGAGGTCCGCTTGAGCCACATCGTGTACACGAGGACGTAGAACAGGGTGGCGGCCACGGCCAGCACCGCGCTCAGCGGGTTCACGATCACCGACAGCCAGACCGCGGCGGCCAGCTCCAGGGCCACGGCGAAGATGAGGGCGTTCCGGGGGGTGATCTCCCCGGTGACCAGGGGCCGGCGGCTGGTCCGGCGCATCAGCTTGTCGATGTCCCTGTCTATGACCATGTTGGTGGCATTGGCCCCCGCCGCGGCCAGGGTGCCGCCGACCAGGGTGGCCAGGATCAGCCACGCGGGGGGCATGCCCCGTTCGGCCACGACCATGGCCGGGACGGTGGTGACCAGGAGCAGCTCGATGATCCGGGGCTTGGTGAGGGCCACGTACGCCGCCATCCGCCCCCGCCCGGGGACCGGGACCGGGCCGGTGGGGACAGCGGCAGGAACGGCCTCGGTCATCGCAGCACGAGACTACGGCGACGGCGAGGAAAGGGGAAAACGGGGCCTACCGCCGGCGGGTCGTCGTGGTGCGGCGGGTTGGCGGGGTGGTGGTCGTCGTGGGGGCCACGGTGGTCGGGGGGGTGGTGGTCGACGGGGCGGCCGGCGCCGGGCCCCGCCAGTTGGGCACGAAGTCCCCGTAGCCCGAACCCCCCGTGACCCGGGACACGTGGCTGCCGTCGGCGTTCATGACGAAGATCTTGGACCCGCCCGACTGGTTCGTCTGGAAGGCGATCTTGGAGCCGTCCGGTGACCAGTTCGGCGCCGTGGCGCCGGCTTTGGTGTGGGTGACCCGGTGCTGGCCGCTGCCGTCGGCGTTCATGACCCAGACGTCGAAGCGCTTGCCCCCGCTGGCCCGGCTGCTCTGGAAGGCGATCTTGGTCCCGTCCGGCGAGTAGGCCGGCAGCTGGTCGTCGAGCGGGTCGGTGGTCAGCCGGACCGGGTTGGACCCGTCGGTGTTCATGGCCCACAGGTCGGCGTTGTCGCCCCGCAAGCTCTGGAACACGATCCTGGTGGCGTCCGGTGAGTAGACCGGCGACACGTCGGTCGCCGGGTCGCGGGTCAGCCGGGCCTGGTTCTTCCCGTCGGCGTCCATGACGTAGATCTCGGGGTTGTTGTCCCGGTTGCTGGTGAAGACGATCTTGCGCCCGTCGGGCGACCACTTGGCGAAGCCGTCCGGGCCGCGGGCGCTGGTCAGGCGGGTCTGGTTGGTCCCGTCGGCGTTCATCACGTAGACGTCCCCGTCCGGGTCGTCACGCGTCGAGTCGAAGGCCACCTTGCTGCCGTCGGGGGACCAGGCTGGGTACGAGTCGTCGGCCGGGCTGTCGGTGAGGCGGACGGTCCCCGACCCGTCGGCGTTCATCGAATAGATGTCCAGGTTGTTCTTGCGGTTGCTGGCGAAGACGATCTTGCCCGGGCCGAGGCCGGTGGCCCGGGGCACGCTGGAGCCGCCGTGCCGGGAGACGACCAGGGCCAGGGCGGCGACGAGGAGCACGGCGACGGCCGCGGCGAGGGCGACGACGGCCGGCGCCGGCCGATCGTCCGAGTAAGCCGGCACCATTGCCACTCAGTGTGACAGGGCGCGGCCCCAGCCGGCGTAGGCCGGCGCGAACAGGGCGGGCATGCCGCCGGTGTGGACGAACACCGTACGGTCGGCGGCGGCGATGGAGCCGCTCCGGCGGGCGGCGATCAGCCCGGCCATGGCCTTGCCCGTGTAGACAGGGTCGAGGATCAACCCTTCCTGGCGGGCGGCCAGGAGGACGGCCTCCCGGCACTCGTCGGTCGGGGCGCCGTAGCTCTTGCCCACCCGGTCGTGGTCGATGCGGGCCGTCCCGGTCGGCTCGGGCCGGCCCGCCAGGCGGGCGGCCTCGGCGGCCTTGGCCGGGACGACCTCGTCGAGATCGGGGCGGGCGCCCACGTCGACCCCGAGGACCAGGTCCAGGTCGCCCAGGCCGGCGGCCAGCCCGGCATGGGTCCCGCCGGAGCCGTCGGCCACGATGATCACGCTCGGTTGCGCACCGTCGAACGCGGCGGCCGCCTGTTCCCGGAGCTCGGCCGCGGCCCGTACGTACCCGAGGGCGCCCACCGGGCTCGCGCCCCCGATGGGCATCCGGTACGGGCGCCCCCCGTCCGCCGCCAGGCGATCGCAGGCCTCGTCGATCGAGGCCTCGATGGCGTAGTAGTCCATCGGCCCCTCCCGGGCGTCGGTCCACACGACGTCCGGGCCCAGGAGTTCGAGCAGCAGGACGTTGCCGGCCGCCGGATCGGGCCGGGGGCCGGCCATGACCACCGTGCAGCGCAGGCCGAGGCGGTTGGCCGCCGCCGCCGTCATGCGGGCGTGGTTGCTCTGCGGGCCCCCGCCGGTCACGAGGGTGTCGGCGCCCTGGGCCAGGGCGTCGGCGCAGAGGTACTCGAGCTTGCGGGCCTTGTTACCCCCGCCGCCCAGACCGGTCACGTCGTCGCGCTTGACCCACAGGGCCCCCGGCGCCATCCCCAGAGCGGCGCCCAGGCGGTCGGCGGGCTCCAGCGGCGTGGGCAGGGCGGCCAGGGGCAGCCGCCGGTCGAGGGTCGCAGTCACCGATCCCGGAAGCTAGCGGCCGCTGCCACCTACGATGGGCCGCCGATGGGTTGGTGCCACGAGTTCGGGTGCCAGATCACGAGCGGCTGCAACCACCCGATGAAAGCAGGAGCGTCGGCGTGCACGTGCTCGGTCTGCGAGACGACCTGCGGGGGCCGCTTCGCGGGGTGCCCGGAGGTCTTCGCGCGCGCGGTGGTCGTCTCCGGACCTAGCGTTCGTCGGATGGCAGCCTCCTCCGAGACGCCCGAGACCCCCCCGGCGGCCGCGGCGCACGCGCCCGCCGTCCCCCAGCAGGGCGCCTTCCTGTCCCGCGAGAACGGGACGCGGATCCTGCACTGGATGCGGGCGGAGTTCGACGGCATCCGGTCCCAGTTGCAGGCGGTGGCCAGCGGCCTGGCCCACCAGCAGGCCCTCTACGCCGACATGGCGGGAAACCGGGGCGGCGAGCTGAACAGCGCCCTGGCCGAGCTGGAGGGTTCGGCCACCCAGCTGCGCACCGAGGCGTCGCGGATGCGCCGCGATGCCGGCGGGCTCCAGGAGGACGGGGCCGAGCTGCGCCGGGAGTCGGCCCGTATCCGCGAGCTGGAGCGCGAGATGACCGAACGGCTCCCCCAGGTGGTGGCCGACGCCGTCCAGCCGGAGCTGCGGGCCGCCCTGCGCGAGGTGGAGGCCATCACCGCCGGCCTGCGAGAGGAAGCGGCCCAGCTGCGGGGCATCCGCGACGGGCTCACCGAGCAGCTCCCCCGCCTGGTCGACGCCGCCGTGCGCCAGGCCCTGGCCGGGTTCGTGCCCCCGGCACCGGCACCGGCGTCGCCGCCGCCAGTTGGCCTGGCCGGGTCCGCCCCCCAGGCCAACGGCTTCCTCGACGGCGCCCCCGCCGAGCCGCCGGTGATCGGGACGGCCGGGATGGGTGCCGGCGCCCCCGCCGCCCCGCTCGCCAGCCCCCTGGCCGACGAGCCGGCCGAGCCCCTGCCCCCGCCGACCGCGTTCGGCCCCCCGCCCGCCGCCGATCCGGCCGCCGCCGACGGCGGGGTGGGCGAGGACCCCTTGGCCTGCACGCTGCCCGGCATCGTCGTCGGCCCGTCGCTCGCCCTCAGCGTCAGCGAGGCGTTGCGCCGGGCCGCCTTGCGCCGGCGCCGGCGGCGCCGCCCAGCCAAGCCCACCCCCGGGCTCCACCGGCGCGACCCGTTCGCCAGCCAGGTCACCCGCCGCATCGACCGCTACGGCCGGGCCCGCACCGACCTGGCCGCCCTCAAGCCGGGCACCGCGGGGAACGGCAACGGCAGCGCCCCCACCCCCCCGTCGCGGGTCGCCCTCGGTTTCCGGGACGGCGAGGAGATCGTCGTCGACCTGGCCGACCACCCGGTCCTCGCCCTCACCGGGCCGGCGGCGGCCGACGCCGCCCGCTTCCTCGCCACCGCGTTCCTGGCCGGGACCGGGCTGCTGGGCGGCGAGGCCATCGTCGTCGGGGACCTGCTGCCGCCCGGCCAGTCGTTCCCCGGGCTGCGCCAGCCCGCCGACTTGGCCGCGGCCATCGAGCAGCTGCGGTCCGGCGGGCGGCCGGACGCCACCCTGCTGGCCGTTCGGGATGCTTCGGTCGATGGGCTGGCCGCCCTGGCCGCGGCCGTGGCCGAGTCGCCCACCCGGCCGCCGGTCGTCATCCTGGTGGGCGACGGGCCGGCGGGTGCCACCGTCGTGCGCCTCGGTGCCGGCGAGCGGGTGACCGAGGTCAGCGCCGAGGACCTGGCCGGCCGGCTGGTCGGCGCCCGGCTGTACACGCTGGCCCGGGAGGCGGCGTCCGAGCTGCTGGGCGTGCTCGCCGGGGCCCGCACCGACGAAGAGGTCGTGGCCCCGCCGTCGGGCGAGGCCGAGGCCTTCGAGGTGACCATGCCGGCGTCGCCTGCGGTGTCCGTGCAGCTCCTCGGCACGTACCGGATCGACGT
>DATJHJ010000052.1:0-19629 GCA_035494015.1 Acidimicrobiales bacterium | reverse complement strand
CGGTGCCGCACGTCCCACACGGCCTCGCCGTCGGCGATGTCCTCCAGCTCGGCGATGAGCACCGGCTCGACCGGTTCGAGCCGGCCGGTCATGTGGGCCTGGATGTCCTCCGGGAAGGCCTCGAGCACGTTGGCCAGGACGTTCTGCTGCTGGGTGGCCAGGTAGCAGCGGGCGCCGTCGGCCACCGTCCTGACCCGCTTCTGGATGAGGGCCATGTCGTGGTCGCCGGCCTCGGACCGGCACACCTTCTCCAGCAGCCCGGCCAGCTGGAGCCCGTCCTGCTTGCAGGGGGTGCACTGGCCGCACGACTCCACGGCCAGGAACCGGGCCACGCCGGCGGCCACCGCGGCCAGGTCGTCGCTGTCGTCGAACACGATGAAGCCGCCCGATCCCAGGCCGCTGCCGATGGCGGCCAGGTCCTCGTAGGTGACCGGTGTGTCGAGCAGGCGCTCGGGGATCAGGCCCTGGGCCACGCCCGGCAGCACGGCCTTGATGCGCCGGCCGGGGCGGGGGCCCCCGCCGATGGCCTCGATCACCTCCCGCAGCGGGGTGCCCATCAGGACCTCGCCCACGCCGTGGCGCTGCGTGCTGCCGGTCACCGTGCACACGATGGTGCCCGGGGACTTCTCCGTGCCCTCGGTGCGGAACCAGTCGGCCCCCCGGGCGATGATGCGGGGGACGTTGGCCAGCGTCTCCACGTTGTCGACCAGCGTGGGCGGCGGGACCTGGTCGCCGCCCGCCCCCGCCATCTCCACGTGGGCCGAGTAGCCGCTGCCGCTGCCCACGTCGTCGGCGTGCTCGACCACCTCGGTCACCCCCCGGCGGAAGGGCGGGGCGATGCGGGGGAACGGGTAGCGACCGTCCATCGTCTCCAGCAGGGCCGTCTCCTCGCCGTAGAGGTACTCGTTCGGGCCTTGGAAGATCTCGAAGTCGAGGCTCGACGCCCACCCGGCGGCGACGATCTCGTCGATGGCCCCCTGCAGCCGGCCCACCTCCTGCGTGAACGACTTCTTGAGCCCGAAGATGACGTGGGCGGCGCCGACGGCGCGGGCCGCGATCAGGGCCCCCTCGACCACCTGGTACGGGTCGTTGCGCAGGATGCTCCGGTCCTTGAAGGTGCCCGGCTCGCCCTCGGCCCCGTTGACCACGACGGTGGTGGGCAACACCGGCGAGCGGTTGTCCGACACCGTCTGCCACTTGATGCCGGTGGGGAACCCGGCCCCGCCCCGGCCCCGCAGGCCGGCGGCCAGCACCTCGTCGATCAGGGCCTGGGGCTCCACCTTGCGGGCCGTTTCGAGTCCCTTGCCGCCGTTGCGGGCCAGGTACTCGTCCAGGTCGGCGATGGGGTGCGGGAACAGGATGCGGTGCACGATGGTCATGTGCTGCAGTCTTGCGTCTTTGCCGGCCCGGCATGAATCGGCCGGCGAGTGGATCCCACCGCCGTCAGATCAGGGCCAGAATTGACTGAACCGGCGGACGGACGAAACCCGCCGGTAACCGGGCCTTGGCAGGATGGCGTGGTGGGCGACTTCATGGACGGGTACCCCGTCGGCCCGGGGTGGGACGAGATGTTCGACGCCTCGGGCCACCCCCGCGCCCCTTACGCCGCCCTCCACGAGGTGCTCCAGTCCCTGTCGGCCGAGGACTTCGCCAGCCGCTGCGCGGCCCGGGACCACGCCTTCCGGGACCAGGGGATCACCTTCTCCCACTCGGGCGAGGAGCGGCCGTTCCCCCTCGACCTGGTGCCCCGCATCCTGTCGGCCCGGGTGTGGCCGACCATCGACGAGGGCGTGGCCCAGCGGGTCCGGGCCCTGGAGGCCTTCCTGGCCGACGTCTACGGCAGGGGCCGGATCCTCGACGACGGGGTGGTGCCCCGCCGGCTGGTGACCAGCTGCGAGCACTTCCATCGCGAGGCCCATGGGATCGACCCGCCCAACGGCGTGCGGGTGCTCGTCGCCGGGATCGACCTGGTCCGGGGAGCGGACGGCCAGTTCCGGGTCCTGGAGGACAACCTGCGCACCCCCTCGGGCATCTCGTACGTGATCGAGAACCGCCGGACGATGGCGCGGGTCTTCCCCGAGCTGTTCGCCAGCCACCGGGTCCGCCCGGTCGACAGCTACCCGGCCCGGCTCCTGGAAGCCCTGCGGGCGGCCACCCCGTCGGGCGTGGCCGACCCGAACGTGGTCGTGCTCACGCCCGGCGTCTACAACTCGGCCTACTTCGAGCACGCCTTCCTGGCCCGCCAGATGGGGGTGGAGCTGGTCGAGGGCCGCGACCTGATCTGCCGTGGCAACGTCGTCTACATGCGCAGCACCGAGGGCGAGCAGCGGGTCGACGTCGTGTACCGCCGGATCGACGACGACTTCCTCGACCCCCTGCAGTTCCGGGCCGGCTCGGTGGTGGGCTGCCCGGGGATCGTCAACGCGGCCCGGGCCGGGAACGTGACCATCGCCAACGCG
Source organism: Acidimicrobiales bacterium (assembly GCA_035494015.1). Lineage (GTDB taxonomy): Bacteria > Actinomycetota > Acidimicrobiia > Acidimicrobiales > AC-14 > CADCTB01. The sequence continues at coordinate 17,170 of DATJHJ010000052.1, read as the reverse complement.
GTGGGCAACGGGGTGGCCGACGACAAGCTGCTCTACACCTACGTGCCGGACATCATCCGCTATTACCTGGACGAGGAGCCGATCCTGGCCAACGTCGACACCTACCGCCTGGAGGAGCCCGACCAGCTCGACGCCGCGCTGGGCCGCCTGCACGAGCTGGTGCTCAAGCCGGTCGCCGGCTCGGGAGGCTACGGGCTGGTCATCGGCCCGGCGGCGCCCCCGGCGGAGCTCGACCGCATGCGCGACGTCCTCGTCGCCGACCCGAGGGGGTGGATCGCCCAGGAGGTGGTCCAGCTGTCGACGTCGCCCACGGTGATCGGCGACCGCCTCCTGCCCCGCCACGTCGACCTCCGCCCCTTCGCGGTGAACGACGGCGAGCGGGTGTGGGTGGTGCCGGGTGGGCTGACCCGGGTCGCCCTCCCCGAGGGGAGCCTGGTGGTCAACTCCAGCCAGGGCGGGGGATCCAAGGACACGTGGGTGCTGGCCGACCCCACCGTCGCCCGCCCCGTGGTCCGGCCGCCCCAGGTGGTGCCCCGGGTGCTGGCCCCGGCCGTGGCCAGCTCGCCCCTCGACCCCGGTCCCGCCGTGGTCCAGGCGGCCCAGCAGCAGCAGGCCGGGCCACGGCCGTGCTGAGCCGGATCGCCGAGTCGCTGTACTGGGTGGGCCGCTACGTCGAGCGGGCGGAGGACACCGCCCGCATCCTCGACGTCCACGTCCACCGGAGCCTGGAGGACCCCTCGGTCGAGGAGGACGCGGCCTGCCGGGCGCTGCTGGCCGTGATGGGCGTGGCCCCGCCGGCCGAGCCGGTCGAGCCGGTCGACACCCCGGCCATGCTCGCCCTGCTCGGCTTCGACACGGCCAGCCCGACCTCGATCGCCGGCGCCCTGGTGGCGGCCCGGGAGAACGCCCGCAGCGCCCGGGACTCGATCTCCTCCGAGATGTGGGAGTGCCTGAACGCCACCTACAACGCCCTGCCCGAGGTCATCGCCCGGGTCGTCGGCGGCTCGCCCCACGCCTTTTTCAGCTACGTGAAGGAGCGGGCCGCCATCCTCGCCGGCCTGGCCGACTCCACCATGAGCCGGGACGACGGCTGGCGGTTCCTGGTCCTCGGCCGCAGCCTGGAGCGGGTCGACATGACCGCCCGCCTGCTGTCGGCCAGCTTCAGCGAGACGTCGGGGCCGGCCGAGTGGGTGACCACGCTGCGGTGCTGCTCGGCCCACGAGGCCTTCCTGCGCACGTACCGCCGGCGCATCGAGCCCGACCTGGTGGCCGAGTTCCTGCTGCTCGACCGCCTCTTTCCCCGGTCGTGCTTCCACGCCCTGGGCCAGGCCGAGGAGTGCCTGGCCGAGCTGCAGCCCGGCGCCAGCCGGGCGGGCTTCGAAGACGAGGCCCGCCGCGTCCTCGGCCGGGCCCGCACCGAGCTGGAGTTCCGCCGGGTCCACGAGCTGATCGCCGATCTGCCGTCGCACCTGCTGGCGCTGCAGGCGGCGTGCGCCCAGGCCGGCGAGGCGGTGGCGGGCCGGTTCTTCCGCCAGGGAACCCCCCTCGAGTGGAGCCTGTCGTGACGGGCGAGCAACAATGACATGGCGGATCGGGATCCGGCACGTGACCGGGTACGAGTACGAGCGACCGGTCACGTCGTCGTACAACGAGGCCCGGATCACCCCCATATCCAGCGACCGCCAGCTCGCCCTGGAAGCAACGGTGGAGGTGTCGCCGCCGGCTTCGGTGTACCGGTACTGGGACTGGTGGGGGACCCTTGTCCACGCCTTCGACCTCCACATGCCCCACGACGCCCTGCTGGTGACCGGCGCCTCGGTGGTGGAGACGAGCGGGGCGGTCCCCCCGCCCGAGGCCCCCGCCAGCTGGGACGACCTGGCCGACCCGAAGGTCCGCGACCGGTTCGCCGAGCTGCTGAGCCCCAGCCGCTACGTGCCGCTGGACGACGACGGGGTCCTGGCCGTCGCCGCCGGGGTGGGCGCCGGCCTGGCGCCACTGGAGCTGTGCGACGCCGTGGCCGCGGCCGTGGGCGACCGGTTGCGCTACCAGCGGGGGGCGACGACGGTCACCTCCACCGCGGGCGACGCCCTGCGCCTCGGCGCCGGCGTCTGCCAGGACTTCACCCATCTGGCCCTGGCCCTGCTGCGGGTGCGCGGCGTCCCGGCACGGTACGTGTCCGGTTACCTCCACCCGTCGTCCGAGGCCGCGCTGGGGACGAGCGTGGCCGGCCAGAGCCACGCCTGGGTGGAGGCCTGGGTGGGGGACTGGGTCTCGTTCGACCCCACCAACGGCGGGCCGGTGGGCGAGCGGCACGTGGTCGTCGGCCGGGCCCGCGACTATGCCGACCTGGCCCCGCTCAACGGCATCTTCCACGGCGGCCCGGCCAAGGCCCTCGGGGTCAGCGTGGAGCTGACGCGTCTCGCGTGAGCGGGCGGTACCCCAAGTCGAAGAAGACCGGAGCCGGGCAGGTGAAGGGCGTGCTGCGGCGGAGGAACGATCCCGGCCCGGTGCGGCAGACGCGGTCGCGGGCATTCTGAGCGACCCGCACCCCGCCGAACAAGGCGAGCAGCAGCACGGCCACGCCCAGGACGGCCACCAACGCCCGGAGCACCCGCTGTTTCCGGCGCAGGAGCTCGGCCATGAGGGTCTTGGCCAGCCCCACGAAGAGGGTGATGAACAAGGTCAGCCAGCCCAGGCGGACGGCGCCGCGCTGGTTCAGGGCGATACCGGCCACGATCAGGAACACCTCGACGAAGGCGAGGAGCTGCAGCCAGTACCGCGCCACCCCGTAACGGACCGTCCCGGGGACGGAGATCTCGACCAGGCCCCACGTGAACTGGCCGAACCGGGCCAGCAGCCGGCCGGGCAGCGACAGGGCGGCGTAGTGGGCCGGGGCGCTGCCGGTGGCGTCCGCCGGCTTCGCCCGCGACAGATCCTTCAGGATTTCCCCGACCACGCGGGTGGCCCGGGAGGCCACCTCAAGCGAGTACTGGGGTTCGGGCCCGGGCGGCAGGCTGAAGCTGGTCTTGACGTGCTCGCGGAGCTTGGCCGGGCTCATGGCCTGCTCGACCGTGGCCCGGACCAGCTGCCGGGTCTCCTCCGGTAGGTCGGTGGCGTCGCCGGCCAGGACCGCGTCGGAGAGGGCCTTGGTGAGGTCGGGCCCGGCCAGTTCCTCGGCCAGGATCGTCTCCTGGACCTGGACGAGCAGGGCCTCGCGCTGGGGATGGTCGACGGGAAGGAGGGCGGTGATCAGGCGTTCGGCGGCGTCGAGGCGGCCCCACATGATGTCGTTGCGGCGCCACGAGGCGTGCAGGAACGCCCCGTAGTGGCTGAGCTGGTTCCCCGCCAGCTTGGACCCGGCCCGGTCGGCCGGCACCAGGCTGGTGGCGTCGTAGGGGCTGACCCGCAGGACGTCGACCTGCGAGGCGTCCCCGCCCTGGCTCAGCAGCAGGGGGAGGGTGGCCATGTCGTAGTCCTCGAACTGGTCGTAGAAGAACCGCAGCGCTTGGCGGGCGTGGTCGCCCGCCTTCTGCTGGGCCCCCCCGCCCAGGGCGGCGTCGACCCCGGCCGCGGCGGCGGTGAAGGCGTCGGCGGTGGCCTGGCGCATCTGGTCGGCCAGCAAGCCCAGCTGCCGGGCCAGGTTCTCGTCGGCGAGGATGCGGGCCGCCCGCTCGGCCGGCGTCCCTCCGTCGCCGACCCGACCGCCGGCGCTGCGCACCACCAGCCGGGTGATCGCCGCCCCCTCGACGACGACCTCGCCGCTGTTGCCCGCCAGGTTGCGGGTGGAGGTCACGGTGGCGGTCGGCCCGGCCCCGGCGGGGGCGCCATCGCCGACCACTTCGACCGTCGGTGGCCACACCAGCGTCGAGACGGTCATGGTCACCCGTGGCGCCGGGCCCGGCAGGTCGACGACGAGGACGGCGGCGGCGTCCAGACCGGCCAGGGAGGGGGCGGCCGGGCCGCTCCCCGTCGTCCAGAGGACGGGCCCGGTCTGAGTCGGGTCACCCGGCCCGCGGCGAAGGGTCGCAGCATCGAGCGTCTCGGCGTCCCGGGGGCCGAGCACGGTGAACACCAGGCGGTTGCGGACCAGCGGGTTGTCGCCGGCGTCGGGCGGGGGGAGCTCGGCGAAGTCGACCGTGGTCGCGGTCGTCGGGTCGCCCTCCACGGCGATGCGGTGCAGGGCCTGCTCGACCGCGTGGGGGACCAGGATGGCGTCGAGCTGGGCCGGGGTGATGCCGAGCGCCGGCACCCGGGCCTCGAGCTCCAGGCCCAGCCGCCGCCAGAAGCTGCGCAGGCCGACGTAGACCGCGTTCAGGCCGGCCTTGGCCTCCTTGAGGGCGGCCCGGAAGGCGACGGTGTCCTCGTCGGCCAGGTCGGCCCCGGTGGCCAGCTTCAGCAGGTCCCGGGCCCGGGCGCTGTCGCACAGCAGCTCGTCGGCGCGGCGCTCGACGAAGTTGATCCGCCGCATGCGGAACTCCAGGTCGAAGGCCAGCAGGAAGGCGTTGTCGGTCTCGGCTGGCACGGTGGCGTCGCCGAAGGGGTCGGCGTAGCGCTGGGCCACCCAGACCTGGACCAGGATGCGCACGGCCACGCTGTGGTCTGACTCGTCGTCGAACCCGGCGGCCCGGGCGATGAGCAGGGCCACCTTGGCCACTGCCTGCTGGACCTTGAGCCGGTGGTAGACGATGTAGGACAGGCCCCGGGCCCGGGCCTGCTCCCCCCGCTCGTCGAGCCACTGCGTCGTCTGCGCCTGGGTGTGGGGCTCGGACGGCCCGCCCGTGGCGCCCGCGCCGCCGGAGCCGAAGCGGGGCGTCCGCAGGCGCAGGGCCTCCTCGACGGTGTGGGTGATCTCCTGGACGCGCTTGGCCGCCTCGTTGTGGGCCCGGACGCGGTCCAGATCCTCCCGGATCGTCTCGGCCCGGGGGAGCGAGGCCGCCTTGAGGACGCTCGTGATGGGGTCGATCCGGGCCGTCACCGCCGGCTCGGCCTGGTAAAAGCCCGGGTCGGGCTCGACGTAGAGCAGCTTGCGGTTGACGGGCACGGTCGAGCGGCGGACGGAGAGGTTGTCGATGGCGTAGCTGAACGGCTTGTTGTCGATGTCGCCCCCGTCGCCGAAGGAGCGGTACCGGTAGGGGTCGCCCATGCGCTTGTAGTCGGGGAAGAAGACGTCGTCCCACCGGCCGGGGACGCCCGCCCCCACCTGGGCGGGGTCGTAGCGGCCGCCGGGCTTGCCGGCCAGGACGGGATCGATGTCGTCGAGGACCATGGGCTCGAACACCAGCGGGAACGACGAGGTGCACCGGGCGGCGAAGGCCAGGCCGGCGTTGGCGTCCCGGAAGTCGTTCTGCTCGCGGCCGGTGGCGCCCGTCGTGCGGTACTTGAGCCGGAAGACGTTGCGGTACCGCCGCTCCATGATCACCGAGTCGTACAGCTTGATGGGCAGGGGCAGGCCCCGCAGGTCGGTGGTGGTCACGGCCAGGTCCAGCTCCTCGACCAGCCGGGATTCGGCCGCGGGGTCCACCTCGTCCATGCCGTCGAAGGCGTCGAGCAGCTTGCGGTACATGCGGAAGCCGCTCATCAGCGATTCCGGCGGCTTGCGCACCGGGAGGCCCGGCGTGTCGTCGACCCGGCCGTCGTTGAGCAGCTTGGCGAAGTCGCCCTCGTCGACCCACAGCCGCTTGAGCTGCTCCAGGCCCTGGTCGTTCGACAGGGCCTTGGCCAGGAACACCCCGTTGATCCCGCCCGCCGACGACCCCGAGATGATGTCGACGACGAAGCGGGTGGTGATGTCCTCGTCGGGCTGGGCCGGGCCGACCCGGGGTGGGGCGTCGTAGCTCAGGAGCTGGCCGAGCTGGCGGTAGACGGCCTCGGTGCTGGCCCGGGGGCCGTGGGGCTCCACCTGCACCGGTCCCGAGCTGAGGGGCTGGGCCGGGGCGGTGGCCCGGACCAGGTGGAGGAGCTCCTGGGTGACGCCGTTCATGTAGATGGCGAGCGACGACCCGCCGTACATCACGACGGCGAAGCGCACCTCCTGCGTGGGCGCGAACTGCGGGGCCGGCTCCGGCATTCAGCATCCCCCTCCCGCTCCGACCGGCAGTATGCCGCAGTCAGGCCCCCGGCGCCTCGCCCATCTCCCGCAGCGCGGTGGCCAACGCGGCCCGCAGCCGACGGGCCGTGGCTGGGGCCAGATGGGCGACCACGCCCCGGCCGGCCTGGCCCGCTTCCTCGAGGGTGAGCTCGACCCGCAGGTCGTCGCAGCCCTCGCAGTCGTCCAGAAGGGCGACGGCCCATGCCGCCCGGGCCCGCTCGGGGTCGCCGGGGGGATGGTCGTCCTCGCCGTAGTCGGCCAGCTTCTTCATGGTGGGGGGACGCTAACCGGGGCCGCCGGCGTACAGCTCGGCCAGCTCGGCGGCCACGTCGGCCAGGTGGCGGCGGACCTCGGGGGGACCGAGGATCTCGACCATGGCCCCCAGCCCGGCGACCTCGCCGGCCAGCGAGCGGGCGGTCTGGCCGCGCAGCTCGACCTCCACCCGGCCGTCGGGTGTCGTGGGCCCGATGCGGACGCGGTTGCCGAACACGGTGCGGCACACCCAGATGGCCTCTGGCCGGGCGCGGGCCTGGGCGACCACCGGGGCCCGCCGTTTGTCGACCTCGTCGGTGATGAGCCGCCAGGCCTCGCCCAGGTCGAACCCAGGCGGGCGGACCACGGCCTCGCCGGTGGGCGCCACCTCGGTCATCCGATCGACCCGGAAGGTGCGCAGGCCGGCGTCGGTGGAGGCCACCAGGTACCAGGCCGAGCCTTTGGCCGCCAGGCCGAGCGGGTGGACGACCCGGGTGGTCGCCGAACCGTCGCGGGCGGTGTAGCCGAGGGTCACCTGCTGGCCGTCCACCACGGCCCGCTGGACGGCGTCGAGCAGGGGCGGGCTCCGGCGGGGTCGGGTCGGGCGGTCCCAACCCGAGGGGTCGACGACGACCGCGGTCTGTGCCGCCTCGGCGCCGGTGCGGAACGGTTCGGGGAGGGCCCGGACGAGCTTGCGCAGGGCGGCCTTGACCTCGGGCGTGGCCGACGACGCCGGTCCGGCCACCAGGAACAGGGCGCGAGCCTCGGCTGCGGTCAGCCCGCTCAGGTCGGTCCGGCCGCCGCCGGCCAGCTGCCACCCGCCGTTGCGACCCTGCCGGGAGTAGATCGGCAGCCCGGCCATGCCCAGGGCATCCAGGTCCCGCCGGGCCGTGCGCTCGGAGACCTCCAGCTCCTCGGCCACCTCGGCCGCGGTCACCTGGCCCTTGGCTTGGAGCATGAGGAGGATGGCCACCAGCCGGTCGGCGCGCACGTCTTCGATCTTGGCATCCAAAGCGGTCAGAGGGTGACCGGTTCTGGGGCCGAGGATGGGGCCATGACAAACGAAATCGGTACCTCGACAACCGCAGTCCTGACGGCCGCCGACGACCCCCGCCCGCTGTTCGCCCGGGCGGTCCGGATCGGTGGCGAGGTGGTGGGCGCGGTGCGCCCCGACCAGTTGGGCGACCCCACGCCGTGCGACGAGTACGACGTGCGCACCCTGCTCGACCACCTGCTGATGGTCCTGCGCCGGGTGGCGGCCATGGGTCGGGGCGACGACCCGTTCGGGCCCGACGTGCTGGCCAAGCCGACCGTGCCCGACGACGGCTGGCCGACGGCGTGGGCGGCGGCGGCGCAGGCGGTCGAGGAGGCGTGGGCCGACGACTGGGCCCTGGCCCGCATCGTCCGCCTCCCGTGGATGCAGGGCAACGGGGCCACCACGCTGGTCGTCTACCTGAACGAGCTCACGGTCCACACCTGGGACCTGGCCGTGGCCACCGGGCAGGGGCCGACCTGGGACGCCGAGGTCCTGGCCCTGGCCTTCGACGGCATCCGCTTCCTTCCGCCCACCGGGCGCTCGGCCCTCTTCGCCCAGTCCAAGGCCCAGATGCCGGCCGACTTCCGGGAATGGTCCGACCCCTTCGCCGACGCCGTCCCGGTCCCCGATGACGCCCCCCTCGTCGACCGCCTCGTGGCGTACAACGGGCGCGACGTGAACCGCTGGAGCGGGCCGCGGCCCTAGTCTCCGCTCCCGTGCGGACCCTGACCGAGCGGCAGCTGAACCGGGCCCTGCTGGCCCGCCAGCTGCTGCTCGAGCGGGCCCGGCTCCCGCTGCCCCGGGCGCTGGAGCGCATGGGCACGCTGCAGGCCCAGTACGCGCCGTCGATGTACGTCGGGCTGTGGTCCCGGGTCGAGGGGTTCGAGCGCGACGACCTCACGCGGGCCCTCGAGGCTCGCACCGTCGTGCAGGGCACCCTCATGCGCACCACCATCCACCTGGTCTCCGCCGCCGATTACTGGCCGCTGGCCGTCGCCGTCCGCCAGGCCCGGCGGGACAGCTGGATGAAGGTCATCGGCAGCCGCGGCCTGACCGTGGCCGAGCTGGAGGCTGCGGCCGGCCGGCTGCGGGCCCGGCTCCGCGAGGGACCGGTACGGCGAGCCGAGCTGGTCGCCATCGTCGGCAAGGGCAACGCCATCCCTGCCGGGCTGTGGCTCGACCTCGTCCGGGTGCCGCCGTCGGGCACCTGGGAGCGCCGCCGGGCCGACCTCTACGCCGCGGCCGAGGACTGGCTGGGCCCGCCGTCGGTGACCGGGGAGGCGGCGCTCGAGCACCTCGTGCGCCGGTACCTGACCGGCTTCGGGCCGGCCAGCGTCGCCGACATCGCCGACTGGGGTGGGCTGCACCCCTCGGCGGTGACCCCGGTCCTGGAACGGATCGAGCTGCGGCGCTTCGTCGACGAGCGCGGGCAGATCCTCGTCGACCTGCCCCGTGCCCCGCTCCCCGACCCCGACACCCCGGCCCCCGTCCGCTTCCTCCCCACCTGGGACGCCATGCTGCTGGTCCATACCCGGCGCAAGGGCGTGCTGGCCGAGGCGCAGCGCCCGCTGATCTTCAACACCAAGACGCCGCACTCGGTGTGCACGTTCCTGGTCGACGGGAAGGTGGCCGGCACCTGGCGCTACCAGCGCGGCAAGGTGGCGGTGGCGCCCTTCGAGCCCCTCGACCGGGCGACGGCCGACGAGGTGGCGGCGGAGGCGGACCGGCTGGTGGTCATGCACGCCTGAGGGCGGCGAGCACCTGGCCCGCGGCCCGCTGCCCGGACCGGACCGCTCCCTCCATGTGGCCGCCGCCGGCGGCGACGGTCACAGTCTCCGCGCCGGCCCACACCAGCCGCCCGTCGTACTGCGGCTCCCCGAACGCGGGATGGCCGTACGGGAGGGGGTCGCCCAGCCACACCTCCTCGTCGTTCGTGTAGGGGTCGTCGGACCAGTCCCGTTCGACGTACTGCAGGGGGTCGGCGGCCTCGGGGCCGAACAGCCGGCCGAGGTGGGCGAACACGGCCTCCCGCCGGTCCTCGGGATCGAGGTCCCGCCACGCGTGGTCGTGGGACACGAACCCCCACAGGGCGGCGACCCTGCCGTCGGCCGTGCAGGCATCGTGGACCTCGACCAGCGGGCCACCCAGGTTGAGGGCCAGGCCCGACCGGCCGGCCACCCGCCAGAACGGCGACTCGTAGACGGCGATGCACTTGACCGCCCTGGCCATCCACGTCGGGGTGGCCTGCATTACCTCGACCATCGCCGCCGGCAGGGCCGGGTGAAAGGCGATCCCGGCCACGGCCAGCCGGGGCGGCAGGGCGACGACGACCGCGCCGCCCTCCACCTCGACCTCGACGTCGCCGGGGCCCATGGCGTACACCCGCACACCGTCCGGCCGGGCGGAGAGCGCGGTCACCTCGGTGTCCACCGTCACCGCCCCGGGGGGAAGGCGGCCGGCGAGGCGCAGGCACAGCTCCTGCGCCCCGCCGGCGAAGCGGTGCTCCGACGGCGACGGGGCCGCCAGGGCCATGTCCCGCGGCGCGCTCCCCGGCGGATCCTCGACCACCGCCAGTCCCTCCCGGTACTGCGGGAAGGTGGCCAGGCCGACCTCGGCGGCCAGGGCCTGGACCGCGACCTGGCCCGACCAGTGCCAGGTCGCCCCCAGGTCGAGCCCGCCCCCCTCGACGGCCAGGGTCTTGATCCGGCCCCCGACCGACGTGCGGGCTTCCAGGACGTGCACCGACAGCCCGGCGTCGGCCAGGGCGACGGCGGCGGTGAGCCCGGCCAGCCCGGCGCCCACCACCACCACGTCGTCGGCCCGATCGACCACGCCGCGCCGTCAGTCCGCGATGTTCTTGTGGGCCACCACCTTGGCCGGCCGCAGCCGTACGAGCAGCTCGCCGGGCACCGCGTTGCGCCGGCCGTACTGGTCGGCCCGTTCCGCGCCCATGTACCGCCCCCCCAGCCTGGTGGCCCAGAGCAGGAGCTGGTCCGGGTCCTCGCTGATCTCGACCATTCCCTCCAGGATGACGAACGAGAACGGCGGGCGGTCGTCGTCGACGCAGAGCGCCACCTGGGGGTTGGCCCGCAGCGACCGGCCCTTGGCCGTCGTGGCTCCGGTGGTGAAGACCACGCTGTCGTCGCCGTCGAGGATGAACCAGAGGGGGGCCACGTGCGGCCGCCCGTCGGCCCGCACGGTGGCCAACTTCCCGGTCCGGGCGGGCTCGGTGAGGAACGCCCGCCACTCGTCGTCGGTCATGACGGCCATGGCCCGGGAGCTTAGGTGGATCGGATGACGCGGGATCGGGGCACAACTACCGCAGAGCCGGGCGGCGACCAGGAGGAGGAGCACGGGTGCGATTTCGGCAGGGAGCGGAGCTCGATACGTCGCAGGTGTCCGATCGACGGGGGGCGGGGCCGATCGCCCTCGGCGGGGGCGGCCTCATCGGCCTGATCGTGCTCATCGTCTCCCTGCTCGGCGGGGGCGGCGGCGGGGGAGGGGTCTCGGACCAGCCCGTCGGGAACCTCAAGTCCGACCTGGCGGCCAGCTGCCGGACCGGCGCCGACGCCAACCAGCAGGAGGACTGCCGGATCGTCGCCGTGGTCAACAGCGTCCAGGCCTACTGGAGCCAGCACCAGCCCGGGTACCAGAAGGCCTCGACGGTGTTCTTCACCGGCTCGACCAGCACCGGCTGCGGCGCGGCCACCTCCGCCGTCGGCCCGTTCTACTGCCCGCTCGACCAGAAGGTGTACATCGACCTCGGCTTCTACGACGAGCTGCGGAACCGCTTCGGGGCCACCGGCGGGCCCTTCGCCGAGGCCTACGTGATCGCCCACGAGTACGGGCACCACATCGAGAACGAGCGCGGCGTGCTCGACAAGGCCCGCAGCACCGCCACCGGGCCGCAGAGCCCGGGGGTGCGGGTCGAGTTGCAGGCCGACTGCCTGGCCGGCATGTGGGCCAAGGGGGCGGTCGACACCGGCTTCATCGAGGATCTGACCGACGCCGACATCGCCGACGGGCTGAACGCGGCGGCGTCCATCGGCGACGACCGGATCCAGCAGCAGGCCCAGGGCCAGGTCAGCCCGGAATCGTGGACCCACGGATCTTCGGAGCAGCGCCAGCGCTGGTTCCTGACCGGCTACCGGGCCACGGACGCCAACGCCTGCGACACCTTCGCCGCCCGCACCGTCTGACCAGGCTGCTCAGCCCGCCGCTCAGTCGGCCGCCGACGCCGGGCGGAGGCGGCGCAGCCGGCGGGTGGCGATGGCCAGGCCCACCGCGGCCACCAGGACGAGGCGGCCGGCGGCGGCCCAGCCGTGCGGGATCCCCGCCCGCTCGATGGTCACCGAGGCATGGGTGAGGCCGACCAGGACCTCCTGGGCCAACCAGCCCGGCGACAGCTGGGCGATGCCGGCCAGGGCGGCGCCGAGCAGGCGCTCGACCAGGATGACCAGGACCAGCGACCAGACAACCGGGCGCTGGAACGTGGCGCCGATGGCGATGAACAGGGCCAGGTAGGCCGCCGCCCCCACGACCGCGGCGATGGCGGCCGGGACTGCGCTGCCAGGCGCGCCGGCGACCAGGGCGCCGATGGCAGCCGCCGGTCCGAGGATGGCGGCGGCGATCAGGCATCCCCCCAGCCACCGGCCGACGATGATCACGCCGTAGGGGACCGGGCTGAGCCAGGTGAAGCCGAAGACGCCGGAGCGGACCTCGGCGCCGAGCAGGGCGTCGCCGACGACCAGGCAGGTGATCGGCAGGACCAGCGTGTGCATGCCCGAGCCGCCGACCCGGGCGAACGCGGTGGCCACCGGCTCGTTCGAGATGCGGGAGAGGAGCCCGAACAGCACCGCGCCGGCCAGGGGCAGGAGCAGGATCTCCCGCCGCCGAGGCACGCACACCCGCAGCGTGTAGCGGATGATGGCGACCAGCGGCGAGGACGTCCCGGCCTTCGTCGAGCTCATCGGACCAGCTCCCGGAACAGGCTCTCCAGCGAGTCGTCGAGGGGGCGGACCTCGCGCAGGTGGACGCCCAGGGTGCGGGCGACCGGGGCCACGGCGACGGCCAGGTCGCCGGCCCGCTCCGTCGTCACCACCAGGCCGGCGTCGGTCAGGCTCACGCCGACGACGGTCTCCAGCTCGAGCAGGACGGCGGCCAGCCGGCGGGGGTCGTCGACGCGAACCAGGACGTGCCGGGGGCGGTCGTCCATGGCGTCGCGGATGGCCCGGTGGTTGCCGGCCGCGGCCAGGCGACCGTGGATCAGCACGAGCACCCGGTCGGCCAGCCGCTCGACCTCGGACAGCACGTGGGAGCTGACGATGACCGTCCGCCCCTCGGCGCCCAGGCGCCGGAACAGCTGGATGAGCGACGCCCGCTGCACGGGGTCGGCGCCGTTGAGCGGCTCGTCGAGCACCAGCACGGCCGGGTCGGTCACCAGCGCGGCGGCCACCTTGGCCCGCTGGCGCATGCCCTTGCTGAACCCGGCCAGCTGGCGGTCGGCGGCGTCGAGCATGTCGACGGTGCCCAGCGCCCGCTCGGCGGCGTCGCCGTCCTTGACCCGGTGGAGGTCGGCCACGTACTGGACCAGTTGGCGGGCGGTGAGGCTGCCCGGCACCGCCTCGTCCTCGGGGACCAGAGCGATGCGGTGATGGACGTCCCGGTCCTGCCGGGGGTCACGGCCGTCCACCGTCACCCGGCCGGCGTTCACGCCGACCAGCCCGGTGACCGCCCGCATGAGGGTGCTCTTGCCCGCCCCGTTGGGGCCGAGCAGGCCGGCTACCCCGGGCCCGAACGAGCAGCCCAGCTCGGACAGGGCGACCTTCTGGCCGAACCACACCGACGCGTCCTCGACGACCACGGTGGCGTCCTCGACGAACGCCGGGTCGAGGGCGGCCCCCGGCCCGCTCATGTCTCCACCGAGCGGTAGCGGTAGAGGATGACGGCGATGCAGGCGGCCACGACCGCGGTGAAGCCGGCGGCGGCCAGGATGCCGCCCCCGGCCACCCCTGACAGGGGAGAGTCCTCCCCGATGCGGCCGAGGAAGACAAGGTCCCGCACCCGCAGGGGCAGGGCCAGGATGTTCAGCAGGGCGGCGGGATGGTTGCCCTGCACGACACGGCCGCCGTTGTCGGCGTGGATGAGGATCGCCGACACCGTGGACGAGACGAGGGTGACGCCGAGCATGCTGGCCCCCGCCACGATGCGCCGCCCGGTCAAGGACGCCACCGCCACGCCCAGCACGGCATAGAACAACGACAGGAGGGCGGCCGCCACCGGGACCTGCCAGATCACCGCGGTGTTGGCCCGGAAGTAGTCGAGCGCCCCCCGGCTGACCAGCATCTTGCCCACGTAGAGCACGGCCTGCGGCAGGACCGAGAAGGCGAAGACGCAGGTGAAGATGGCGCCCACCTTGGCCAGGGCGTAGTCCCGACCGACGAGGGGGCGGGCGAAGATGAGGGGCAGGACCCGCTGGCGGCGGTCGGGGCAGACGATGTCCGGGGCCACCAGGGCGACGAAAAGCAACAGGGCGCTCGACACCCCCACGTACTCGCGGTAGGTGATGAACTGGAACCCCTCCGCCGGCGTGTCCCGGGTGAGGTACCCGATGCCCACGTTGACCACGGCAGGGATCACGGCCACGGCCAGCAGCGCGGCCGGGGCCACCTTCTGGCGCCAGGGCCGGCGCAGGCCGATGGCCCGGCGCAGCGACGTCCGGTACAACGCCGCGGTCGCCGCCCGGCGGCCGCCGCGAGGGCCGTCGTAGGGACGGTAACCACGGTCGTAGACCGCGCCGACCTGCTCCGTCCGGCTCATCGTTGCTCCGGGCCGCGGTGGACGAACACGTCGTCGAGCGACGTCAGGCGGTTGGTCAGCCGGTAGAGCGGCAGCCCCATCTCGGCCACGACGTCCCGGACCCAGTCGAGATCCCCGTCGCCCGTCACGGTGACCTCGACGGTGGCGCCGTGCTCGTCGAGCATGGCGGTCAGGCCCCGCCCGGCCAGAGCGGCGGCGAGGGTGGCGGCCGCCGCAGGCCCGACGTCGACGGTGACGGTGCCGGTGCGCTGCAGCAGGGTGGTGGTGGGGGCGTCGGTGACAAGGCGGCCGCCGTCGAGCATGACGACGTGGTCGCAGACCTCGGCCACGTCGTCGAGCAGGTGGGTGGCCAGCACGACGGCGATCCCGAACCCGCCGAGCCGGGCGACGAGGGCCAGCATCTCCTCCCGCCCGGACGGGTCGAGGCCGGCCGTCGGCTCGTCCAGGAGGACGAGCTTGGGGTCGGCGACGATGGCCTGGGCCAGCTTGGTGCGCTGGCGCATGCCGGTCGAGTAACCGCCCACGGGCCGGAAGCGGGCCTCGTCGAGCCCGACGAGGTCGAGGACCTCCGAGGCCCGTTGGCGGGCGGCGCGCACGGGCAGGCCGCCGAGCTCGCCGAAGGTCGACACGACGTCGGCCGCCGTCTGGTCGAGGGGGAGGCACTCGTGCTCGGGCATGTAGCCGATGTTCGTGCGCACGCCGATCGGATCCTGGGCCACGTCGATCCCGTTCACCTCGACCGTTCCCGAGGTGGGCCGGGCCAGGCCGAGGAGCAGGCGGAACAACGTCGTCTTGCCTGCGCCGTTGGCGCCGACCAGGCCCACGCGGCCCTCCGGGATGTCCAGGTCGATCCCCGCCAGGGCGGTCACCCCGGGGTAGGTCTTCGTGAGCCCCCGGGCCCGCACGATGGTCGTCACCGGCCCCCGACCGTACCGGGTCCCTCGCGTGCCGGGGGCCGTGCCGGCGTTCCCTCACAAACTTTTCATCTTCGTGGTCATTCGCGCGATAGGTGCGGATATGCTGATTCGGACTCACAAGGCTTGGGAAAGGCGCCCATGCCCGGCGACGTCGTCACCTTTCGCGACGACGACCACGTCGGGATCGTGGAGAAGGTCGACGGCACTGCCGTGTCGACCATCGACGGCAACAGCTCGCCCTGCTGTTGGCGCCCCAGCTGGGTCGCGGGGGCCCCCTCGCCCTCGGCCGCCCCGCCGGCGTCGACGCCCGAGACAGGGCAGGACGCGACCACCAACACCACGGCGCTCGTGCCGGCGGCGACGTCGACCACGAGCTCGCCGAGGTCAAGTTCCACGTCGAGCTCCACGTCGACGACCATCTCGGCCGCCGAGGCGCAGCGCCGTCTCGACAGCGTGGACCGACTGGAGCAGACGCAGCCGATCACCCAGCACCTTCCCCACGACGCCCCCCACTTCCGCGTGGACTACCGGGTGGGAGCCATTGTCGGCGTTGCGGGTGTCGTCCCAGGCGAAGACGGACACCTTGTGGGTGGAGGCCACCCCGACCGGCATCGGCATGTCGTATCCGATGCTCCACGCGCCGATCCAACTCGGGGCCAGCCCCCCGGCTGCCGCCCCGTTCGGCTCTGCCCTGTCGACCTGGAACGTCGTCGACGGACCGCCTGGTCGTCGGGGCGCCCGGTGCGGAGGAGGTGTTCGTCCTCCAAGGCCAGTCTCTCGGCCGCGTCGGCGAGCTGACCGAGGCAAGCGCGGGGCTGCCCCCGCAAGCCGGCGACCTCTTCGGCGCGACCCGGTAATGACCCGGCCCATCGGGCGCCCACCACCGCCGGAGTCGGTAGGCTGAGGTCCGTGGCCGCCGAGACGGAGGAAGAGCTCGTCGAGCCGGAGGCCGGCAGCCCGCGCCGCGGGGCACGGCCGGGCGTCATCGTGGCCGCAACGCTGGCTGCCGTCGTAGCCCTCACCTTCCTGATCTATTCGGTCGGCGACTACAAGAGCGGCGATGTGGGCGGCGGAGGGTCGAACCTGTCGGGAGCGGGGGCCCAGGGCGCGTGCGGCGTCGGCAACCCGGACCCGAGCTATACCATCGCCGTCACGCCCAATCCGGATCCACCCCGGCCGGACGGGACGACCCTGAACATCAGCGTGCGCCAGGCCGGCCAGGCCATCACCGGCGCCAAGGTGTGCGTGTCCGCCGACATGCCCGACATGGGGCACGACGGCATGTACGCGGTGGCCAAGGAGCTGTCGGGCGGCCAGTACGAGACCCGGTTCCAATTCGGCATGGACGGCGGCTGGAAGCTGTCGCTGACCGTCGCCCCGCCGGGCAAGGCCGCTGTCTCGGTCCCGCTGAACCTCCAGGTGCCGGCGATCTCGCCGGACTAGCAGACGACGGGCGGTGCGGGCCGAGTGGGGGGCGAGGCCGATCGTGATTTGGCGGCGACGGTTCCTGGGCTTGCTGGCGCTGACCCTGCTCATCTAGGCCACGCGGGACTACGGGAAGCCGCCCAAATCGACGCCTCCGAGCCGACCTGCGCTGAGGGCCAGGCGGATCCGGCCTACGCCGTTCCTCAGTCGCCAACCCGGACCCGCCCCGCGTTACGCCCGCTCGTGTCGGGTACCCGTCTTCGTCGACGTCACCCCCCTAGCGCCAGGCGGGCGCGCAACAGCCCACGCCGGCCGAGGCGAGGCGTGGGCTGTTGTGGGTACGCCAGCGGGTTCGCCCGCTCGGCTTCCCTCTAGGTGGTGCGCACCGATTCGCCGCTGCGGGCCTTGGCCTTGGCCGTGTCGGGGGCGGTGCGCCGCCTCGCGGTCATGATGACGAGCAGTATCACGCCGGCGGCGACCAGTCCGGCGAAGGCGGCCGCCACGATCGGGAGGGTCGTGTTCTTGGTGGTCGGCAGGGCCTTGAACTGCGCAGTCGAGCCGAAGGCGTCCTGGGTCTGGCTTTCCTGCTCAGCGAGCCGACTGTCCGCCCAACCGATCGCGGCGTACTGGTTG
>DATJHJ010000051.1:0-29577 GCA_035494015.1 Acidimicrobiales bacterium | reverse complement strand
GGCAACATCGAGCGGCGGGGCGAGGTGACCGAAGCCGGATTGGCCGAGCTGGCCGAGCTGCAAGCATCGCTCGACGCCGGGCTGGGAACGCTGCGGGCCGAGATCGCCGAGGTCCGGCAGGCGGCGTCCGAGCTGGCCGAGGCCCGCCGGGCCATCGACGCCCGCCTGGACCGGATCGCCGAGGTGCAAGCGGCACCCCCCGCCGATACCGGACGGGGGCGGCGGCGGGGCGGGAAGGGCGGCGCCGAGGCCGAGGCACGCGCCGACGCCGTGTGGGCCACGGTGCAGGATCTGGCCCGGCAGCACCAGGCGCTGCGCAGCAGCATCGACGAGCTGGAGGAGGCGACGGCCAGAGCGGCAGACCTGGCCGCGCGCGCCTCCTCGCAAGGGGCTGCGTTCGGGCCCCTGCGCGGGGACGTGCGGGCCCTGCGCGAGCAGGTGGCGGCCCAGGCCGAGGTGCTGTCCGACTTGGCCGACAGCGTCGGGCGGCTGGCCAACCCCGCCCCGGCCACCAAGCACGCTCCCCGCACGTCAACGGCGTAGTCGCTCCGGGTTTACGGTAGGGGAGATGGCGGACGACGAGCCCGGCCGGATCGAGGCCCTAGAGGACGAGGTCCGGGCCCTACGCGTCCGGGTCGAGGTCGCGGCCGGAGGCCACAGCGTCCCTATCGCCGATCTCGACCGGCTGCGCCGCGGCCTCGCCGCCATCGGGTCCCATCTGAGCTCGGCGGCGGAGGCGACGGACATCAGGCTGGCCAGCCTCGAGGCCCAGGTGGAGGAAGGGCCGCTGTCGGACCAACTGGCCGCGCTCAGCGACAGCGTCGACCAACGCCTTGACGGTCTGACCTCGCTGGTCGCCGGGCAGGAGCGGGACCGGGAGGTCGTGCAGGCGCTGACCGGCCGGCTGGACAACCTGGAGGAGGCGGAGCAGCGGCTCACCGAGCGTTGGGACGGCGTCGACCGCCGCCTGGCCGCCCTCGTCGAGCTGCAGGTCACCACCGCGGGCGACCTCGAACGGCTGGCCGAGGCCGTCGCCGCCCAGGGTCGCCGGCTCGACGCGCTGGCCGAGAGCCTGCGGGACGCCATCTCCGCCCTGGCCGAGCAGCGGGCGGCTGCCGCCGCCGCCGTCCAGTCGCCTGAGCCCGACACCCTGCTGGACGACCTCGATGCCCAACTTGCGGCCGCCGCCGACCGCCTGGCCCGTCGCAACCGGGCCCGTTGGGCGGAGACGATGCGGTCGCCCGGCGCCGGCTCAGTCGCCCAGGATCATCCCCGCGCCGGCCGTGGCGTTGGTCGCTTCGTCGACGAGGATGAAACTGCCCGTGGTGCGGTTCCGCCGGTAGCTGTCATGCATCAAGGGCGCGGTGACCCGTAGCCGGACCTGGCCGATGGCGTTCAGGCCGAGCTCGGTGGCGGTGCTGTCCTGTTCCAGGGTGTTCACGTTCAGGCGGTAGCCGAGGTCGGCCACCATGGCCCGGGCCCAGCGGGTTGTGTGCTTGATGGCGTAGCGCGACCCTTGGGTGAGGGGCCGGTCGGCCATCCAGCAGACCAGCGCATCCACGTCCTGGCTGGCCGACGGCTGGTTCTCCGGGTCGCTGAGCATGTCGCCTCGGGAGACGTCGAGGTCGTCGGCCAGGCGCACGGTCACCGACATGCCGGTGAACGCCTCGTCGACCGGGCCGTCGTAGGTGTCGATGGCGGCCACCCGCGACCGCAGGCCCGAGGGCAGGACGAGAACGTCGTCGCCCGGCTTCAGGACCCCGCCCGCCACCTGGCCGGCGTAGCCGCGGTAGTCGTGGTGGGCGCCGGAGATCGGGCGCAGCACGTACTGCACCGGGAACCGGACGTCGACCAGGTTGCGGTCCTCGGCGATGTGAACGGTCTCGAGGTGCTCGAGCAGCGGGGGGCCGTCGTACCACGGCATGCGGGTCGACCGGTCGACCACGTTGTCGCCCTGCAGGGCGGACATGGGGATGAACGTGACGTCGGCCACCTCCAGCAGCCCGGCGAAGGCGGTGAAGTCGGCGACGATCGAGCGGAACCGCTCCTCGTCCCAGTCGACCAGGTCCATCTTGTTCACGGCCACGACCAGATGGGGGATGCGCAGCAGGGTGGCCAGGTAGGCGTGGCGGCGGGACTGCTCGAGCACGCCCTTGCGGGCGTCGACCAGGACCACGGCCAGGTCGGCGGTCGAGGCGCCGGTGACCATGTTCCGCGTGTACTGCACGTGGCCCGGGGTGTCGGCGATGATGAACTTGCGGCGGGGCGTGGCGAAGTACCGGTAGGCCACGTCGATGGTGATGCCCTGCTCGCGCTCGGCCCGCAGGCCGTCGGTGAGCAGGGCCAGGTTGGTGTACTCGTGGCCCCGCTGCACGCTGGCCCGTTCCACCGACGCCAGTTGGTCCTCGAAGATGGCCTTGGAGTCGAACAGCAGCCGGCCGATCAGCGTGCTCTTGCCGTCGTCGACGGAGCCGGCCGTGGCCAGCCGCAGCAGCTCCATCGCTTAGAAGTAACCCTCCTTCTTGCGGTCCTCCATGGCCGCCTCGGAGAACCGGTCGTCGGCCCAGGTGGCGCCCCGCTCGGTGATGCGGGTGGCCGCCACCTCCTCGATGATCTCGTCGATGGTGGCGGCCGAGGACTCCACTGCCCCGGTGCAGTTCATGTCGCCCACGGTGCGGTACCGGACGGTGGCCTCGTAGGCCCGTTCTTCCGGGCGGGGCCTGATCCACTGGCTGACGGCCAGGAGCATGCTGTCGCGCTCGACCACCTCCCTGCGGTGGGCGAAGTACATCTTGGGGACCTCCAGGCCCTCGCGCTGGATGTACTGCCACACGTCGAGCTCGGTCCAGTTGGAGATGGGGAAGGCGCGGATGTGCTCGCCCTTGCGGATGCGCCCGTTGTAGAGCGACCACAGCTCGGGCCGCTGCGCCTTGGGATCCCACTGCCCGAAGTCGTCCCGGAACGAGAACACCCGCTCCTTGGCCCGGGCCTTCTCTTCGTCCCGCCGCCCGCCGCCGAAGCAGGCGTCGAAGCCGTGCTCGGCGATGGCGTCGAGCAGGGTGACGGTCTGCAGCCGGTTCCGGCTGGATCCCACGCCCGGCTCCTCGACCGCCCGGCCCCGGTCGATCGACTCCTGGACCGACGCCACGATCAGGCGCTCGCCGAGCTCGGCCACCCGCCGGTCCCGGAACTCAAGGACCTCGGGGAAGTTGTGCCCGGTGTCGACATGCATGATCGGGAACGGGAAGGCCGCGGGCCGGAACGCCTTCTCGGCCAGGCGCAGCAGGACGATCGAGTCCTTGCCCCCGCTGAACAGCAGCGCCGGCCGCTCCAGCTCGGCCGCCACCTCGCGGAAGATGAACACGGCCTCGGCCTCGAGGGCATCCAGGTGGCTGAGCTCGTGGCGCCCGAGCTTGTCGGTGGGGGAGGCTGTGGTCATCGTCGGTTCCGGTCGCCGGTGACGACCACGCCTACAGGGTAGATCGACTCGCGGATCTGCGTAACTTCCGCGGCCCCGCCACCGTTTGGTCAAACCGAGGCCCTATGCGACCCCCAATTGACCAAACGCTCGCAGGCACTCGACGATCTCGGCGTCGGACGAGCGGGACGTGAACCGGACCACGATCCAGCCGGCGGCCACGAGGAGGTTGGCGCGGGCCCGATCATCGTCGAACACCGTCCGGGTCCCGTGGAACTCCCACCCGTCCAGCTCAATGGCCAGCCGTAGCGCCGGGTAGGCCAGGTCGACCCGTATGGTCCGGCCACCCACCCTGATCCGGTGCTGCTGCACGGGCGGCGGGAATCCGTGGGCGATGAGTATCCGGAGCACCCGGGTCTCGAGGTCGCTTTCCCCCGGGTCGTACCCAGGCAGCCGCTCGGCCAGTAGCTCGTGGAGGATGGACATGCGCCGCCCGGGCGCCGCCTCCAATCGAGCGACACAGGACCGCAGGGCGGCCAATGTCATCACTCGCCGCCGGAGCAGATCGTCGACCGCGCTGCCCAACGCCCGGTACGTCTGGGCGGCCGAGATGTCCACGAGCGCCCGGGCCGGGGTGACAACCGGGAGTCGTTGGATAGTGGTGAGGTCGGCGGTGAACAGAGCGCTGGACCGATGGCCGCGCACGCCGCCGAGCCGTACCCTGCGGTCGAGCCCGGTCAGGACGTGAATCATGTCATCGTCCATAGCCCGCACGCCCCACAGCGCGGCGGCCGTCTGGTGCGAGATCCACGCTCGCGGCTGAGCACAGAGGGCGACGGCAGCAATGGATTGCAGCTGGGTGGGTGGCGCCCCGGTCACCGCGTAGACGCCGGGCCGGGTGGCCGTCCACTCGCCGGAGCGGCAGCGCCGGCGGATCTGGGTACGGCTGAGGCCTGCGGCCAGCGCCTGATCGTGGGTGATCAGGGCATGCTGGCGACGGGCGATCTGGTTGGCTGCCAGATGTGAGCTCACGGCCCTAAGGATGCCGCCGGGGTGTGACAGCGAACCGATTGGTCAATCCGCGGCCCTATGCGACCCCCAACTGACCAAACGGTCGAGGTCAGCCCCCGCCCAGCTTGCCGAAGGAGAAGGCGGCGGGCCCGAGGACCAGGCCGAGGATGGGCGGGAAGATGAACAGGACCAGCGGGAACATGATCTTGACCGGCAGCTTGGCCGCCTTCTCCCGGGCCCAGGCCCGGCGGCGGGCCCGTACTTCCATGGCCTGGGCCTTGAGGACCCGGCCGATGGGGATGCCCAGGGCGTCCGCCTGGAGGAGGGCGAGCATGAGCGTGCGCACGACGTCGACGTCGACCCGGTCCCGGAGCTGCTGCAGGGCTTGGCGCCGCGGCAGCCCGAGCTCCATCTCCTGCAGGGCGGTGGTCAGCTCCTCGGTCAGGGGCGAATGGAAGTTGGTGCAGACGGTGGCGATGGCCGCCTCGAAGCCGCTGCCGGCCTCGACGGCGATGGCCAGCATGTCCACGATGTCGGGGAGGTCCTTGAAGATGGACTCCGACCGGGTACGGATGGCCCGCTTCAGCCGCGCCGAGGGGAGCATGAAGCCGCAGACGGGCAGCAGCACGTAGCCGAGCGGCCCGCTCAAGGGGGTTCCTCCTGGCAGGAACCGGGCCCCCGCCAGTCCGGCGGCCGCCAAGGCGAACTGGATGGCGACGTGCTCGCCGGCCCGCCGCTTGCCCGACCGGCCCGCCTTGGCCAGCTGGTGCTCGATCTTGGCGATGTGGTTGGCCGGCAGGAGCGCCTCCACCCGGGCCGCGAAGGCCCGCCACACCGCGCCCACCGTGCGGGTGAGCACGGGCTGGGACAGCACGCTCGGCGCGTCGTCGTCGGCGTAGTCGAGCTCGTTGAGGAACTCGTCGAAATCCGGTGCCAGCTTGCGGGCCCGCACGGCGGTCATCACGACCACGCCCAGCCCGCAGGCGGCCAGGGCCAGGCAGAGCAGCATCGGCGCGCCCATCACACGTCGATCTTGACCATGCGGAGGATCACGAAGAGCCCGGCGACCACGGACACGCCGCACCCGATGAGCAGCACGAGGCCCATGCCGGAGTACAGCGGCTTGACGTAGGTGGGGTTCAGGACCTCGATCACCGCGAACAGGAACGGGACCATGCCGGTGAGGACGTAGGCGGACATCCGACCTTCCGCGGTGAGGACCATCACCTCCCGCCGGACTTCGTCCCGGGCCCGGATGACGTCCGACAGGGTGTGCAGGAGGTCGGCCAGCCGCCCGCCGACCGTCTGCTGGATACGGATGGCCTGGACGACCATGTCCAGGTCGCGGATCTGGAGCCGCAGCGCGGTGCGCTCCAACGCCTCCACGACGGAGTCGCCGAGGCGAGTCTCCGCCACCAGGCGGGCGAACTCCTCGGACAGCGGCGGGGGCGACTCCTCGCACATCATCTGCACGGCCCGGAGGAAGGTGTGCCCGGCGGCCAGCGAGGAGGCCACCAGGCTCAGGGCGTCCGGGAGCTGGGCCTCGAAGGCCTTGCGCCGCTTGGTCACCCGGCGCCGCAGCAGCTGGGCGGTGACGAGCACGACCAGGATCCCGGCACCGACGCCGGTCAGCATCGAGCCGCTGACGGCCACGACGATGGCGGCCGCCGCCAGCGCGGCGCCGGCCAGCACGATGACGAACTCGCCCGGGCGCAGGGGGATCTTGGCCCGTTCGAGCAGGTTGCCCAGCGACCGCGCTCGGTCCATCCGCTCGACGACCTGGCCGGCCAGCTCCACGGCCCGGCCCGTCACCGGGCTCAGCTCGTCGTCGTCGTCTTCGCCTTCCGGCCACTGGGCTCGCAGGCCGAGGAGGTCGCTGAGCACCTCGTCCTCGTCCGCGCGGTGGAAGACGGCCGCGGCCACGAGCACACCGGCGCCGACGGCCATGGCCAGCAACGGCAGGGCCATGCCGGTCACGCCGACCTCCTGTGCAACCAACTCCGGCGGGGGCGGGTCACGGCCGCCTCGTCGCCGGCTTCGTCCCCGTTGTCCACGACGACGTCACGGAGCAGGGCGGCGGCCAGGATCTTGCCCACCTCGCCGTTCGGCGCGTAGGCGAGGAGGGGCTGTCCCATGTTCAGCGAGCGGTTGACCTCCCGGCCGTAGGGGATGGCGCTGGAGAAGCCCTGCGGGAAGTACTGCTCCACCCGGGCCACGTCGATGCCCACGTCCGGCTCGACCTTGTTCAGCATCAACTTGATCCGCTCGGGCGGCACCTTCAGCTTCTTGAGCGTCGACAGCATGACCCCGAGGTTGCGGACGCTCGGGAGGTCGAGGGTGGCCAGGGCGAAGATCTGGTCGGCCTGCTCGACGGCCACCAGCACGGGTTCGCTCAACGCGGCCGGCGTGTCGACGATGACGAAGTCGAACCGCGACCGGGCCGCCTCGATGATCTGGGCCACGTCCCCGGCGTCGATGGCGTCGGCATCCTCGGGCTCGTCCGGGGCGGCAAGCAGGCGGATGCCCGATTCGTGGCGGACGAGGTGGGCCTCGAACCGCCGCGCCAGGTCCTCGGCGTCGCCCTCCTGGGCCAGGAGGTCGTGGATGGTGACCTGGGGTCGCAGCCGCAGCGCCGTCGCCAGCTCCCCGAACTGCAGGTCGAGGTCGATCAGGCACGTCTCGACGCCGGGGCGGCACTGGAGCTGGTACGCCAGGTTGGTGGCGAGGAACGTCTTGCCGCTGCCCCCCGTGGCCGAGACGACGGCGATGACGGTCCCTTGGTGCCCCTTGGCGGCCATCCGCGTGTCCTCCGGGCCCGGCGGCCGATGGCGGCGGGCCTGGAGGGCCTGCTCGACCGCCTCCGCGAGGTCGTCGTCGGAGATGGGGAGCCGGAGGGCGTCGAGGGCGCCGGTCCGGACGGTGTCGCGCAGGCTGGTGCTGCGCCAGTGGTCGAGGGCGAGGATGAGGCGGGTCTCCGGCGTCTGGGACCGCAGGTGCCGGAGCTGCTGGAGGCCGTCGCCCTTGGTGGCCGAGGGGCCGGCGATCAGCACGTCGAAGGGCCCCTGTTGACCGCTGAGCTCGGCACAGGCGGCAAAGCTCGCGGCCCACACCACGCCCGGCCGGGGCCGGAGGCCGGCGGTGGCCTTGGTGACCTGGAGGCTCAGCTCTTCGATCTCGTCGAGGACGACGAGCATGGGAGTGCGCATGGCGCCCTTAGACCGCGAGGGCCCCCGTGGGACCCGCTCCCGGAGTCTTGACCGGTCCCTCGCCCTTGGGGACCAGGTCGAAGTACAGCTTCTCGAACTCGTTGAGGTAGATCAGGCGCTCGGCGTCGCCAGGGGTGACGGCCAGCAGGTAGATCAGGTCGGGGCTACCGGGCTGGCCCTGGGCCGCGGGAAGGCCGGCCCCGTTGACGTTGAGGACGTCGACGCCCTGCAGCACGAGGCGCACGCCGGCGGTCGGGCCGTCCCCCTTGACCACCCCGTAGACGTCGATCCTGTCTCCGGCTCCGGCGAAGCCGGAGATCCCGGCGACGGGTGCCAGCTCCAGGGCCAGGGCCCGCTTGCCGGGGGGGATCACGATGGTGCCGATCCGGGTCTGGGGGGCGGGGAACATGTCGGTGGTCAGGGCGGTCCCCTCGGCGATGGCCGAGGCCGCCACCCGTCCGGAAAGCTGGGCGGGGTCGGTGACCGCGTTGGCGGGCACGTCGGAGGGGCTCACCGTCTTGTCCCGGATGCGGCCGTCGGCCAGAGCGGTGGCCCCGGCCGTCCCGCTGGGGAGGGCGCCCGCCGCGTAATAGACGTGCACGCCCTGGGTGCTGCTGGCAGGGGGCGGAGAGGGGCGGGTGCCGAGGAAGATCGCCCCACCGGCGCCGGCCACCAGAATGGCCAGGCCGGCGGCCATCGTCGCCCTCGTCTTGCGGGTCATGACTGTTCGCACCGGCGGTACTCCGTCTTGCTCGAGGGCGGGGAGGGCGGGGAGGAGTTGCCCCCCCGCCGCATCACACTTCGTCTCCCTTATCGGCTAAAGCTGCCCAATAGTTGACCGATAGGACTCGGGAGCCCTCGAAGCTCAAGCTCCGGCGGCAAAGGGTCGAGACCGCGAACGTGCCTCTCTCCTGGACCCGACGCCTCCGCCGGAACGAACAAGGCGCCGTGTTCCTCGAGTTCGCCCTCGTCCTGCCCCTGCTCTTCTCGTTGCTGCTGGGCATCTTCACCGGCGGCCAGGCCTATGGCGACAAGATCTCGCTCGTCGAGGCCGTCCGGGAGGGCGCCCGCTACGGTGCCAGCCTCCCTCTCGGCACCGGAGCCTCGCCGGTGACGACGTGGGAGAGCGCGGTGAAGAGCCGGGTGGTATCGGCGTCGGGGGGGAGCCTGGCCTCCGGCGACGTCTGCGTGAAGTTCGCCCTGCCCACCGGCGGCACCGACTGCGGGCTCGGGGATCCGCCGGGGGCGACCAACGAGCCGTCCGTTCACCTGGTCAAGGTGTCGGCCACCCGCGGCGTCACCCTCCAGTTCTTCTTCTTCACCATGCGCAAGACCATGGACGGAAGGCTGACCGCCCGCTTCGAACGGGACACCGGATGACCCGGGCGGGCAAGGACGAGCGGGGGACGGTCGTCGTCCTCACCGCCATGATCGCGGTGGCGGCGATGCTGATGGTCGCCCTGGTCGTCGACCTGGGCCAGCTGCGGCTCGACCGCCGGAGCGAGAAGTCGCTCACCGACCTGGCCGCCCGCGCCGGGATCACCCGGCTCCCGTTCGGGCCCTGGTCGGGCGTGTGCAAGGCCCGCGAGTTCCTCCTCGGCAACCTGGCCGGGATCTCGTCGTTCGATGCCGGCAGCGAGACCTGGTCGGACGCCGCCGCCCACGTGTACGGCACCAGCCCGTGCCCCCAGGTGGCCAGCGCGCCCGACGCCGTGGCCTGCCTGCCCAACGTCCCGTCGACGTGGGCCAAGTTCCAGGCCACGGCGGGGCAGGGCCGGTTCACCGTCGAGATCCAGAGCGGGTACGTCCTGCCCGATCCCCGCTTCTCCGAGGATGTCGGGCTCGGCGACACGGGGGCGTCCGATCAGGGCTCGTGCGACAACCTGGCCGTGATACTCACGCAGAAACAGCCGCCGAACTTCGCCCAGGTCGCCGGCCAGGGGTCCCGGTTCGTCCGCGTCCGCTCTGTCGGGCGCCTCAACGCCACCGAGACCCTGGACTTCGTGGCCGCCCTGCAACTGCTGGAGCAGCACAAATGCGGGGTGCTGCAGACCGGTGGGGCCAACACGCGTGTGATCGCCCAGCCCTTCGGTGTCTACCCGGGGACGGTGCAGATCGACAGCGCGGGCGACAGTGGCAGCTGCCCGCAGCCCATCATCAACGCCCAGGCCACGTCGGGCGGCCCGTCCGTCCTGGCCTGCAGTACGAACTCGACGAACACGGACTGCCGCCCGGGCACGGGCACGCGGCCGTCACGGGTCGGCGTCTATGCGGCCAACTTCAACAAGCCGGCCAACATCGTGTCCACCGCGTATCCGTCGACCTACGGGGACACCCGGATCGTCGGTTCCCCCCGGACCGGCCGGAAGTACACCGACCTCCGGTACCTGGCCAACGTGACCGCCCTCGACCAGTCGGCCAAGAACGTCCTGACGGGCAACAGCGGCCGCCCGCCGGGCTGCGCCACGGTGCTCCTCAACGCCTGCACGGGTAACGGGATCACCTGGCTGGTCCTGCAGCCGGTCGACTGCACCGCCCTGGCCGCCTTCTTCGTCGTGCCCGGGCGGGTGTCGGCCCAGAACATCTGGTTCAACTGCGACCTCAACGTCACCACGCCGCTGACGCTCTCCGCCGCCAACTCCTACCTGGTGGTCACCGGCCAGCTGGCGGTGAACAGCACCTTTACCGTCACCGACCCTCGCAAGGTGTACGTGGGTGGGCGGGTGGGCGGCAACGCGATCGGAGCCGACCTCTCCGGGTCAGCGAGCGTGTTGAACATGAACATGGGCGGGGCCTCGGCGTGCAGCGGCCGCACGGGGCCCGGCCATGCCAACCAGCTCGTCGTGGGCAACGGCTCGCTCAAGGTGGGCGCGAGCGCCACGGTCCGCATCTGCCAGACGTTCACCTACATGGCCAGTGGGTTCGGCAAGGTGCCGGCCACCAACGGGACCACCTTGTGCTCGAGTTGCGGCACCTACACCGGCACGATCAGCGTCTCCAGCGGTGGGTTCGTCGACCTCTCCGCCGCCAACGAGATCACCGGCCGCCTGCCGACCGCCACCGAGCTGGCGAGCACGTACCCCTTCGAGGACCTGGCCCTGTGGACGGAGGCAGGAGGCAACGCGAACGGCTTGTCCGGAGGCTCGGCGACGAAGATGACTGGGGTTTTCTTCCTCCCCAACGCCGACTCGTTCACGCTGGCGGGCGGCGGGTCGCTGCCCATCGACCTGAGCGCCCAGTTCGTGGCCGACACCATGCAGGTCACCGGCGGGGCCACGGTGAACCTCGTCCCCAACCCCGAGGACTCGGTCCCGGTGACGATCTACACGGTGCTCCTGGTCCGCTGACGCCCGCGCTCAGGCCGAAGCGGTCTCGCGCACGCGGCGGGCCCGGCTGGCCGCAGTGGCCTTGGTCGTGCCGGTGGCCTCTCGGGCTCGGCTCGTGGTTGCCCCCGCCGCCCGGCGGGCCTGGCCCTTCACGGTGCCGGCGGCCTCGGATGCTTCCTGCTGCAGATCCGCCTTGGCCCCCTGGGCCTCGTCCTTGACCCGCGCCGCGGCGCCCGTCGCCGTCCGCTTCACCCGCGCCACCTTGGCCTTGGCCGTGGGCTGGAGGTCGCCGGCCACCGCTTTGCCGGCCTGGAGGGCCTGCTGCTTCACCGGCTCGACGACCTGGTCCCGGACCATGCCCGCGGCCTGGCGCTCGGATCGGGTCGGCGGCAGGGCCAGTCCCACCACCAGGCCCGCCCCGAAGGCCACCAAGGCGCTGGCCATGGGGTTGGTGTCGGGCGCGGCCTTCAGCTGGTCGCTGGCCGAGGTGGAGACGGACCGCACCCGGTCGCTCAGGCTCTGGACCTGGTTCGCCGCGCCCTGCCGAGCGCTGGACGCGGTGCCGCCCACCGTGTCCGCAGCGCTCGACGCCCGGCCCATCACCGAGTCGCCCACGCTGGACAGGCCCTCCTTCACCTTCTCGGTCTGGCGGTTGAGGATGCGGCGGGGGCTCACCTTCTCCGAGATCGACTCCACGACGTGCTTCGGGCTCACCTTGTCGCCGATGGCTTCGAGGTTCTGGGCCAGCTGGCCCCGCGTGGCCTCGATCTCCTGGCGGATCTGGTCGGCGTTCCTGCTCATGCTGTCGCAGCCTCCTTAGCGGGCCCCACGGGCGAAGGAGTCCTTCGCCACCTGCACGTCCGTCCTCAGCGTCTGCACCGTCTGCTTCGGCATCGGGTTCACCGCGGCGAGCCGCTTCTTCCCGGCCACCGCCAGCACCGCGGTCACGATCCCGAACACCACGGCGACGATGAGGAAGGCCAGGCCGGTGGGCATGACCGTGGCCAGGGCCCAGGCGGCGGCGAAGGCCAGCAGGATCAGGTCGATGAAGCCGATGACGGCCGCCGCGCCGAGCATCCCGCCGGCCTTGGCCGCTCGGGCGACCTGCTCACTGGTCTCGACCCGGGCCAGCTCCACCTCTTTGCGGAAGAGGTTGCCGATCTCGGTGGTGACGTCGGACAGCAGCTCGGAGAGCGAGCGTTCCTCGGTTCGCATCGACATCACGCCTCCAGTCCCGGGACGTCCGAGGCGCCGTCGGTCGACGACACGGCGCCGGAGCGGATCAGGCGGCCCACGCCGACGCCAAGCAGGGCGGCGCCGGCCAGGAACACGCCCGGGCGGCGGCGGGCGAAGTCGACGACGTCCGACGCCAGCCCCTCGAGGCCGCGCTCTTCGATCTGGGCCGCACAGGTGTCCAGCCAGCCGGCGGCCTGCTCGGCGTACTCGGCCAAGGGCCCGGCCTGGTCGGGCCGGCCCTCGGACAGGGCCACGGCCTGGCTGCCGACCTGGTAGAGCGCGCGGGCCATGCGGGTGGTCTGGGCGTCGGCCTGCTCCTGCAGCTGGCTGCGAGTCTCGGCCAGCAGGTCCCGGGCCTGGTCGGCCAGCTCGCCGGTGACCTGCTCGGCCTGGGTGCGGACGGCGCCCGCCAGCTCACGGGCGTCCTGGCTGGCCGTCCGGGCCACCACCTTGCCCTGGCCCACGGCCGTGCTCTTGACCCGCCGGGCCTGCCCGGAGGCGGTCGCCGTCACCCGCGACGCCTCCTGGGTGGCGGTCCGCTTGGCCGCCGCCGCGCTGGTCGGTGGCGCGGTCTTGCGCGGCCGGGCCGGGGTGGGTGGTCTGGTCCTCACGACGGCCTGCTGGGCCATGAAACGCGCCTCCTCGATTGTCTCCGCACGGATCCCTCGCGACTTACCCGAGCGGGGGGCGCGGGAAAACGGCCCGGGGCGTCCGCCAGGGCGAGGACCGCAGCCGAGCTGCCGGGTCAGACCGGGCGGGGGAGGCCGAGGCGGGAGTGCACGCCGGGGGAGTGGCGGACGCGAGGCGGCCCGTGGGGCTCGGGCAGCCCGGCTGCGGGGAGGAGCGACTGCTGCAGGTCGACGACGGTGGCGTGCCACAGGGGCCAGGGCTCGTGGTGGACGGGCACTGCGCAACGACGGCCCGCGATCCTCGTCCAGGCCCGCCAGCGCCCGGTCAGCCAGTCGTCGAGGGGAGCGGGGTGGTGGTCGGGCTCGCCGACCCGCACGGTGATGTCGTGGCCGAGCGGAGCGCCCACCCGCCGGCGGCTGCGGTAGCGAACGGTGTCGCCCCGGTCGACTCCCATGGCCGCCCACCGGTAGGGAACGCCGTACAGCGTGGACGCGCCGACCACCAGGGGCAGGCTGGCCGCCTCCAGGGAGAAGAACCACAGGCCGTCCCGGCCGTCGGGACCGCGTGCGTAGGTCCGGACGTTCGTCTCCGGAAAGGTGGACAGGCCGGGAACGCCTCGGATGGGGCCGAGCCGGAAGTCGCTCATGACGAACGGGGTCATGCCCACCCACGCCCGCCCGTCGAAGGTGTCGGCCTCGAAGCCGTCGGGGAGCAGGGCCTGGACCACGGACGGTTCGTAGGACCAGTGGAGGAACGTCATCGTCCGCCACGCCTGGCGGGTCACGGGCCGGGGGACGGACTCCTCTGGTTCTCGGCCCGACACTCCCCGGGCTACGCGGGGGGCTTCTCGGACTGCCCGGTACCGTCGTTGCTGGCGGTCGGCTGGATGCCCGTTTCCGCCGCCTCCTTGCCCCAGCCGATCCGGGCGCCCTCCTCGTGGACCGGCGGCAGGCCGACCTCCGGGTCGTCCGTCTTGAGTGCCTCGCCGCCGACGCCGCTGACCGATGTGCCCGCGCTGATGTCGTCGCCGGATGCGCCGGCGAGCGGCTGATCGTCGCCGGATGCGCCGGCGAGCGGAGGATCGTCGCCGGATGCGCCGGCGAGCGGGTCGTCAGTCACCGCGGAGGGCGTCGCGGGCCTTGTCGATCACCGCGGCCGCGGCGCCGGCCACGATGTTGCCGGGAGGCGTGTTCGGGGCGTGGGGGTGCGGGTGGGTCGGGGCCATCTTCTTGGCCGCCGCCAGCTTGCCGCCCATCTCCCGCAGCTCGACCGAGCCGATGGATGCCCGCAGCTTCGGGAACAGCTCGGTCTCCTCTTCCTCCACGTGGTGGCGGACGTCGGCGATGAGCTGGTTGAGGAGGGGTGCACGGTCGGTGGGCGGGTCAGCGCGCTCGATGGCGGCAAGGGTGTCCTTGACCTGCTGGTGCTCGTCGATGGCTTCCTGCACGAGGGTCTCACCGTCGGGGAGCGACTTGCGCATGGCGGGGTAGAGGATTTGCTCCTCGATCGCGGCGTGGACGGACAGCTCGCGGATGATGCCCTGGACGACGTCGTCCTGGGCCGCGCCGCCGCTCTCGATCTGGGTGAACATGGCCTCGACCTCGGCATGGTCGGCGGTGAGAAGTTCGACGGCGTCCTGGGTGGTGGTGTCGCTCACGCTCATAGGTCGCTCACTTTCGACTGGCAGCGGTGGCTGCCTACCTGCCCGACCGCCAAGGCCACGAAACGTGGGCCCTCAGGGGTCGAAGCGGTAGCCGGCCCCGCGGACGGTGCGTATCCACCGCGGGTGGTCCGGGTCCTTCTCGATGCGACTGCGGATGCGCCGTACGTGCTCGGTGACCGTCGCCGGCCCGGGCCGGTCCGCCGACGACGGCCACACCCGCTCGAGCAGCTCGTCACGCGAGAACGTCCGGCGAGGCGACCCGGCGAGGAAGGCCAGGATCTCGTACTCGCGGGCCGGCAGGTCGACGACCCGGCCGCGCGCCGTCACCTCGCGGGTGGCCAAGTCGATGTGCAGGTCACCCAGGTCGAGCTGCGCCGGCGGGGCCATCGGCCGGGCGCGGCGCAGGACGGTGGAGATCCGCGCCGCCAGCTCCGCGGGCGAGAAGGGTTTGACGACGTAGTCGTCGGCACCGAGGCGCAGCCCCACGACGCGATCGCTCTCGCCGTCCTTGGCCGTGAGCAGGATCACGGGAACGTCGCTCGTACGGCGCAGCACGGCCAGGGCGTCGAGCCCGTCCTGGCCCGGCATCATGATGTCGAGCAGGATCAGCTCCGGCGGCCGCGTGACGACTTGCCGGAGCGCGTGGGCCGCGTCCGACGCCTCGTCGACCGCGTAGCCCTCGGTGGTGAGGAGCTGGCGCAGCAGCGTCCGCGTGCTGCGGTCGTCGTCCACGACCAGGATCCGCCGGCGACCCTCTGGTTCGGAAGCGTCCACCACGAGGCAGGGTAACGCGAGCCGACTTCCGAACCGGGCGACCCAACGGCGTCACAACGAAGATCAACAACGGCACAACAATTCTCTAAAGCACCCTCCGGCTACGGCCGACAGAACCTTTTGCCGGCGCACAAAAAGCCCGGCAGACACCCTCCTCAAAAGGGGGAGGGGTCTCTCCACCGGAGGTCAACATCATGCGCAAGCTCATCCCCCTCGTTGGCGGCCTGCTGGCCGGTGTCGTCAGCATCATCCCCGTCGTCGGCCCCATCCTGGCCGTCGTCCTCGCCTAGCTCACGGACGGTGGGCACCTCGACGATCAGCGCCGCACGACCTCGGTCGTCTCGGCCGATCGAGCCCTCGGGAGGGCGATGCCCGGACCGCGCCGCACTCGCCGTACGCGGCCCGGCAGCGTCTTTGGCGACTGCCGCCGCCACCGTCGTGTGCGTCGCGGCCCGGCTGCCTCACCACCTCGTCACCACCACCGGGATCCGGGGGTGGGCGCTCGTCCTGGTCGTCGTCGTCTTCGTCGTCAACGGCGCCGCGGCCCTGGCCCGGGCGCCGCTCACCTTCGCCAAGGCCCACCGGGACGGCACGTCGCTGTCCCGGTGGGCAACAGGCGAAGCCAAGGCGTGGCTGGTCACCTCGGCCTTCGGAGCGCTGCTGACCCTTCCGCTCTACGCCCTCCTCCGAGCCACCCCGGCGTGGTGGTTGTGGGCGTGGGGCCTGTTTGCGGTCGTCACCATCGGGGGCGTGATGGCCACGCCGCTCGCCCTGCGGGCCCGGTCCGGCCCCCTGGCGCCGGCCGCTCCGGCGCTGGCCCACCGGCTACGGGACGTCGGCCGCCGCGGCGATCTGGACATCGGCGGCGGCGTGCTCGTCGCCGGCCCCCGCGCCGACCGGCGCTGCAATGCGTACGTCGTGGGCCTCGGCCCGACCCGCCGCGTCGTACTCGAAGACGCCCTCGCCGCCTGGCCACCGGCTCTCGTCGACCAGGTCGTCGCGCACGAGCTCGGCCACTGGCGGCTCGGGCACACGGCGCGCCGACTTCCGCTCACCGTGATCACCCAGCTGGCCACGTTCGCCATCGCCGCCTGGGCCCTGGCCACGGCCCCCGTGCTCGGTTGGGCCGGCGTCGCCGCCGCCGGCGACCCCCGCTCCTATCCGATGATCCTGCTGCTCACGCCGGCCCTTGCCCTGCCGGCCCGGTGCCTGCTCGCCTGGCGCGACCGGGCCCAGGAACGGGCCGCCGACCGCTTCGCCCTGGCCCTGCTCGACGCGCCGGCCGACTTCGCCGCCATGCTCGAACGCGCCGCCGACGAGGGCGGCGCCGCTCGGCAGTTGTCCCCGTGGCGGCGCTTGACCGCCAGCCACCCGCCCATCGACGAACGAGCCCTCGCATGTACACGATCCGCGTCGATCATCTGACCAAGCGGTACGGCCCCACGGTCGTGCTCGACGGGGTCAGCTTCCAGGCCCACCCGGGCCGCGTCACCGGTTTCTTGGGCCGCAACGGGGCCGGAAAGACCACCACCCTGCGGATCCTGGTCGGCCTGGTCGCCCCGACCAGCGGGACGGCCACGATCGGCGGCGTCCCCTACGCCGATCTGGCCGACCCCGCCCGCCACGTGGGCGCCCTGCTCGACGGCGCCGGCTTCCACCCCGGTGTCGCGGCCCGGGCCCAGCTCCTGCTCTTGGCCCGGGGTGCCGGCGTGCACGCGTCCCGGGTCGACGAAGTCCTCGCCCTCACCGACCTGGCCGACGCCGCCGACAGGCGCACCGGCAAGCTGTCGCTGGGGATGCGCCAGCGGCTGGCCCTGGCCGCCGTCCTGCTGGCCGACCCGCCGGTCCTGGTCCTCGACGAGCCCGCCAACGGCCTCGACCCGCCGGGCCTGCGCTGGCTGCGCGACCTGCTGCGGGGCCTGGCCGCCCAGGGCCGCACCGTCCTCGTCTCCAGCCACCAGCTCAACGAGGTCTCGGTCGTGGCGGACGACGTGGTGGTGGTCAACGCCGGTCGGGTGGCGGCCGCCGGTCCCGTCGCCGAGCTCACCCGGCCCCGGGTGGTCGTCCGCACCCCCGCCGCGTCCGTGCTCGCGACCGCCCTCGAACGGGCCGGGCTGCACGCCGGGCTCGACGGCGACGTCCTCCGGGTCCTCGATGCCACCACCGCCCAGGTGGGCGACGTGGCCGCCGCCGCCGGGGCCCCGATCCACGAGCTCCGGCTCGAGACGTCCTCGCTGGAGGACGTGTTCTTCGCATCCATCGACGCGGGCGGTACGAGGAGGGTGGCATGAGCGAGCACCGAAGCGGAGCGGAGGAGCGCAGCGCCGACGAGTCCTCAGTTGGCGCACCATCGAGGATGGTGTGCCAATGAGCGGGAACTGGGGCCGAGGGCGTGACCTGGTCGAGATCGAGTTGGAGCGGGCGACGCGCACGCGGACGACGTGGACGATCGCCGGCGCCATGGTCTTCGTGGCTGGCCTGGTCGTCTATGGCGCCGTCCACCCGGCGGCGGCGTCGACCGGGACCGGGGGCGCGGGCCCGACGGCCGCCCAGGAGATCCGGGCCGCGGTGAGCGGCGTGGGCACGCTGCGGGTGTTCGTCACCCTGCTCGGCGTCCTCCTCGTGACCTCGCAGTACCACCACGGCGACATCGTGTGGCGGTACCTGGCCGACCCGTCCCGCGCCCTGTTCGTCGCCTCCAAGGCCGTCGCCTGCGCGGTGATCGGGGCGTTCCTCGGCCTCGTCGTCCTCCAGCTCGCCGCGGTCATGACCGTCGTTCACGCCGGATCGCTCGGGCTGTCGCGCGGGGAGGCGGCGAGCACGGTCGCCGGCACGGTCGGGGCTATGGCCCTGGCCGGGATCCTGGGCGTCGGGGTGGGCGCATCGGTGCGCAGCCAGACGGCGGCTGTGGTCGGCACCCTGGTGGCCGTCCTGCTCGTCGAGCCCCTCGTCACCGCCGTGGCGCCCGCGGTCGGGGCCTACCTTCCCAGCGCGGCGGCGGGCGCGGCGGCGGGCGGGGGGGCAGCCCTCGGATGGGCCGCCGGCCTGGCCCTCTATGCCGGGTACGCCGCTGCCGCGGCCGCCACCGGGGTCATCCTGTGCCGCCGTAGCGACGTCTGAGGGTTGTCAACCTTTTTATTTGCAATTGCACCATTCACAAAAGGAGAGGGTTATCGTACAATGTACGCATCAAGCCCTCACGCCGCGCCCGTCCCCGGGGTAGGACCGGGATCATCACCGGGTGGGGCTCACGCCCCGCGGCCTGACGTGAGCGACGCCCGGGTGCATTCCGAGCTCCAGGGCAGGCCGGCACTGGTCAAGGCGGTTTGGTGGACGCGGATCGTCACTGGTGCGCTGATCCTGCTGTACCTGGCGTCGACGGTGTTCCGCCCCCGGGGCACGACATCCGCTTTCTACGACGGCTGGGTCGGGAACTTCGCCTACGCCGGCTGCGCCGTGCTGTGCGGCCTGCGGGCGGCGGCCGTGCGCGACCGGCAGCGGGCGGGCTGGATCGCCCTCACCGTCGCCCTCGTGCTCTTCGCCATCGGCAACCTGGTGTGGACCACGATCGTCCAGTTCATGGATCCGGTGCCCTACCCGTCGGCCCAGGACGCCTTTTTCCTGCCGTTCTACCCCGTGGCTTATTTGGGCGTCGTCCTGCTGGTCCGGGAGGCCTTCCCGCGCCGGGGTTCGCGAGCGATTTGGCTGGACGGGATCATCGCCGCCCTTGGCGTCGCCGCCCTCGAGGCGACCTTCGTCATCGCCTACGTGTCCCACCACAACGTCGCCGACGGTCGCTTCGCCATCGCCACGAACATCGCCTACCCCATCGGCGACCTGGTCCTCGTCGCCATGGTGGTCGCCGTCTTCGCCGTCCAGGGCTGGCGACCGAGCCCCGGGTGGTGGGTCCTGGGCGCCGGCCTGGTGGTGTTCGCGGCGGCGGACAGCGTCTACGTGATCCGGGTCCTGAGCAACACGTACGTGACCGGGACCCCCCTCGACAGTGTGTGGATGTTCGGCACCTTCCTGATGGCCAGCGCCGCCTGGCAGGTCCGGGCCTACAAGCCGGCGCCCGGCGTGCAGCCCGTGGTCGTGCCCGGGATGTTCGTGGTGACGTCCCTGCTGATCCTGGTCTACGGGACCAACCGCCGGGTCATACCCCTCGGCATCGTCCTGGCCACGGCCACGCTCGTGCTGGGCATCGTCCGCATGGCCAACGCCTACCGGCAGCTGCGCACGCTGGCCGAGACGAAGCGGGAAGCCCGGACCGACGAGTTGACCGGGCTGGCCAACCGCCGCCTCTTCTACGAGACGCTGGGTCGATGCCTGATGCCGGGCTCGGGATGCGAGCGCCTGGCGGTGCTGATGATCGACCTCGACCGGTTCAAGGAGATCAACGACAGCCTCGGCCACCACGTGGGCGACGAGGTGCTGCGCCAGCTCGGCCCCCGCCTGGCCACCGTCGTCGGGCCCTCGGCCACGGTCGCCCGTCTCGGCGGCGACGAGTTCGGGCTGCTCATCGCCCCCCTCGACGACCCGGCATCGGCCACACGGGTGGCCGAGCGGGTGCGCGAGGTGCTGCAGACCCGGTTCCTCCTGGAGACGATCACCCTGCGGGTCGACGCCAGCATCGGCATCGCCATCGCCCCGGACCACGGGACCGCCGCCGACACCCTCCTGCAGAAGGCCGACGTGGCCATGTACGAGGCCAAGCGGAACCACCGGCCGTGGGAGGTCTACTCGTCGTTCCGGGACCGGCACACCCTGGACCAGCTCCAGCTCATGGAGGACGTGCGCGACGCCATCGAGCGCCACGAACTGGTCCTCTACTACCAACCCAAGCTCGACCTGGCCGCCGGGGCGGTCACCGGCGTCGAGGCCTTGGTCCGCTGGCAGCACCCCCAGCGCGGCCTGCTGACGCCGGACCGTTTCCTGGGCTTGTTCGAGCAGAGCGGCCTCATCGGACCGCTGGCCCTGGACGTGCTGGAGCAGGCCGTGGCCCAGCAGGCCCGGTGGGCCCGCAGCCGGGTCGATCTCAGCGTGGCCGTCAACCTGTCGCCCTCCAACCTCTCGGACGACGAGCTGCCCGACAAGGTGGCCGAGGTCCTGAAGCGCCAGGGCGTGCCGCCGTCGAGCGTGGTGCTCGAGATCACCGAGGACTGCCTCATGGTCGACGCCGACCAGGGCCTCGACGTGCTGGACCGCCTCCACGCCCTGGGCGTCGCCCTGTCGGTCGACGACTACGGCACGGGCTTCTCGTCGCTCGCCTACCTGCGCGAGCTGCCGGTCGACGAGCTGAAGCTCGACCGCACGTTCCTTGCCGCCGCGGCCGGCGACGACGACCGGGCCGTCGCCATCATCCGCTCCACCATCGAGCTGGCCCACTCCCTGGGCCTGCGCATCGTGGCCGAGGGCGTGGAGACCCGTGAGGCCCTGGACCTGCTGTCCGAGCTGGGCTGCGACACGGCCCAGGGTTACTACCTCGGCCGCCCCGCCCCGGCCTCGGCCGTCTTCGCCGGCGCCCAGGGCTACCGCAAGGCGGCCGGCGGCCTGTAGCCCGGTCAGGCGGCGACGGCCAGCCCGGCGGGCACGGGCTGTTCGAGCGCAGCTGGATCGTCGATGTCCCGGACCCCGGGGACGAAGAGGAAGGCCAGGGTGACGGCGGCGCCCAGGACGCCGGCGACGAGGAACGTGGCCCGGGCGCCGACGGCGGCGGCCAGGGGGGCGGTGACCGCGAACGACAGGGGGACGAGCCCGGTGGAGATGAACCAGTCCAGGCTCGACACCCGCCCGAGCAGGGCGCGGGGCACGAGCCGCTGCTTGACGGTCAGCCACACGACGGTGCCGGCGGACTCGAGGGCGCTGAACGCCAGGCTGACCGCCATGACCTGCCACGCGGCGCCCACGACGGCGTAGACGGCCAGCATCAGGGTGGAGCCGGTCCAGGCCAGGTAGACGAAGCGCATGGACCGCCGGGGCGTGCCGAGGCGGCCCACGGCGAGGGCGGCGGCCAATGCACCGAGGCCGCCCACGGCGAGGACGGCGCCGAACACCCCTGGCCCGGCGTGGAGCTCGTTCTTGATCAGATAGGGGAGCAGCACCTCCACCGGCCCCATGAACAGCAGGTAGGCGAAGGCGGCGGCCACGAAGGTCGCCCATAGCCAGGCATTGGCCCGCACGTACCGCAGCCCGTCCCGCACGTCGGCCAGGACGGACGGTGACTCGGCGGGCTCCGGCTCGTCGCGGTACGCGGCCGGGCGGACACCCAGCAGGCAGCCGATCGAGACCGCGAAGGTGGCCGCGTCGACCAGGAAGGCCGTCGCCGCCCCGCCGGCGGCCAGGAGCAGCCCCCCGAGGGCGGGGCCGACCATGCGCAGGGCCAGCGGGCGGGCGAACTGGTCGATGGCGTTGGCCTGGACGAGCTGGTCGGCGGGCACGATGTCCGGGACCACGGCGTCGAACGCGGGCCCGAAGAACGCGGTCGCCGCCCCGTAGACGGCGATCAGGCCGAGGACGTGCCAGAGCCGGAGGTGCCCGCTGAGGGCCAGGGCGCCGAGCAGGGCGACGGCGAGCCCCCGCACCGCGTCCGAGGCCATCATCACCCGGCGGCGGTCGAACCGGTCGCCGACCACCCCGCCCACCAGCAGCAGGGCCACATGGGGGACGGTCATGGCCACGCCGACCGCAGCCAGGGCGACCGGCGCGTTCGACAGCTCGTAGACCTTCCAGGCCAGGGCGACCAGCAGGATCCCGTCGCCCATCAGGGACACGGACATCCCGGTCCACAGCAGGGCGAAGCTGCGGTCCCGCAGCGGCGCGAGCAGGCCCGGGCGCCGTGCGCCCACGGTCAGACCTGGGCGGCCGAGGGGGCCCGCTCGCCGTACACGCCGGCCAGGTCGAACCGGTCGACCGCCTCTTCGAGGACGGTGAGCAGCAGGTCGATGTCCTCGTCGGTGTTGGCCGCGGTGACCTGGATGCGGAAGCCGACCTCGTGGCGGGGGACGAGCGGGAAGGCGGCCAGGGTGACGTAGATGCCCCGGTCGAAGAGGAACCGGCCGACCTCGTCGATCCGGTCCGGGTCGCCGACGGGGATCTCGATGATGGGGAAGCCCGAGGTGTTCGGGGTGGCCAGGTCCAGCTCACCCATGCGGTCGAGGACCCGCTTGGTCTTGGCGTGCAGGTCGGCGCGGATCTCGTCACCGCGGAGGGCGTTGACCTCCAAGCCGGCCATGGCCGTGGCCAGGGAGGCGACCGGCGAGGGGCCCGAGTAGAGGTACGGCGGAGCGGCGATCTTCAGCACGTTCTTGACCCGGGTGGGCAGGGCGATAAAGGCCAGCAGCGACGAGTACGCCTTCGAGAACCCGCCGATCAGGATGACGTTGTCGTAGGTCTCGCCCATGTGGCGGACGATGCTGTTGCCCCGGCTGCCCCAGTCGCACGGCTCGTCGGCGGTGCGCTCGCCGATCACGCCGAAGCCGTGGGCGTCGTCGACATAGAGCAGGGCGTCGTGGTCGCGGGCCAGCTCGGCGAAGGCGTGGAGGTCGGGGGCGTTGCCGGTCATGCTGTTGACGCCGTCCATGCAGATCAGTCGGGAACCGCCGGGAGCAGCCTTCAGCAGCTCCTCCAGGTGGCCCAGGTCGTCGTGCTCGTAGCGCTGGACGCGGGCGCCGTTGCTGCTGGCGATCTTGGTCCCGTCGTAGATGGTCTTGTGGGCCCGGCGGTCGAGGAAGATCGTCCCCCCGCCGGCCAGGACCGGGATCACGGACATGTGGATGTGGGTGATGGTCGGCAGCAGCAGGGTGTCGGGGGCGCCGAGGAGGTCGGTGAGCTCGGACTCGATCTGCTCGTAGAGCACGGGGCTGCCGAGCAGGCGGGACCAGCTGGGGTGGGTACCCCATTTGAGAACGGGCTCGATGATGGAGGCGATGATCTCCGGCTCGAGGTCGAAGCCGAGGTAGTTGCAGGAGGCGAAGTCGGACAGCCAGTGGTCGCCGATGCGGATGCGCCGGCCGTCGATCTCGTCGATGACGGCGTCGAGCATGGGGTTCGTCGCCCGCAGCCGGGCCAGGTCGTTGCACGTGTCGAGCCACCGCTCCAGCCAGGCGTCACTCTGCCGGCGCCGGGCGGGTGGTTCGCCGGGCGCGCTGGGCAACCACTCCAGGTCGTGGCGGAGCAAGCCGTCGGTCAAGGGGGCACCTCCCAAGTGCTGGTTCGTTACGCATCCATCGGACGCGAAAGGTCGCCCCTGTAACGGAAATCCGCTCAGGCGGGCGGGCCGGAGAGGTCCAGGCGGTAGCCCCGCCCGGGGACGACGGCGATGGCGGCGCCGAACAGGCCCAGCCGGCGGCGGAGGCGCCCGACCGTGACCTCGAGCACGTGGGCGTCCGTGGCCGCCGAGCCCCAGCCCCGTTCCAGCAGGGCGGCTCGGGAGACGACCGCCCCCGGGGGCGCGGCAGCCAAGACCTCGAACACCATCCGCTCCTTGGGGGTGAACACGGCGCGGTCCTCTCCCGACACGACGAGGGCGCCCTGCACGGTCAGCTCCCTCTCCTCCCGGCGGTAGGTCCG
Source organism: Acidimicrobiales bacterium (assembly GCA_035494015.1). Classification (GTDB taxonomy): domain Bacteria; phylum Actinomycetota; class Acidimicrobiia; order Acidimicrobiales; family AC-14; genus CADCTB01. Next base: position 5,745 of record DATJHJ010000051.1, on the reverse strand, counting down.
GCGCTGGCCCTCGAGGTGGTTGCTCAGCACCCTGATCATCAGCCCCAGCCGGCCCAGGTCGGGGGCGATCGGGGCGGTGATCCCTTCGGCCCGCGCCCCCTCGGCGCACACGGGGCCGACGCAGGTGGCCACCACGCCGTTGTTGCAGGCGTGGCGCAGGCTCTGGTCGACCCCGGCTGACCGGGCCATGGCGAACAGGTTGTGGACGGCCGGCGCGCTGGTGAAGGTGATGGCGTCGACGCTCCCGTCGACGGCGCCGTCGATCAGTCGCAGGGCCAGGCTGTGGTCCTCCGGGAGCCGCCAGCGGTACACCGGCACGCGCAGGACCGAGGCGCCGAGGCCGGCGAGCAGGTCCTCCAGCTCGGGCCGGGGCGCGCCGTCCTCCTGGATCACGACCCGCTGCCCTTCGAGATCCTCGCCCACCAAGATCTCGACCAGTCCGTCGAGCTGCTCGGTGGGGGACCGGGCCCAGACGGCCACGCCGGCGGCCTGGAGGGCGGCGCCGGCCTTGGGACCGCGTGCCACCGCTTTGGCCGGGCCGAGGCTGGCGAGGAGCTGGTCGCCCAGGCCCCAGCTGGCGGCGGTCTCGAACCAGGCCCGGACGCCGATGCCCGTCGTGGCTACCAGGTAGTCCGGCGGGGCGTCGATCACCTCCTCGGTCGCCTTGCGGAGGTCGTCGTCCGAGGCCAGGTACAGCGTCCGGATCGTCGGGCCGTGGACGACGGAGGCGCCGCGCCGCTCCAGTAGCTCCGCCTGCTCGGCGGACCGCCGGTCGGCGGTGACGCCGACCACAAAGCCCTCGAGAGGTCGCAGCGCCATCACTACCGACACCGTCCCCGAGCCGGGTGAACGCGCCGTTCGCGTGGCGTAGCCGCTCGAAGAACGCTTGCTGACAGCCGCCTGACCCCGATCTCACAGCACCTCCCGCGGGCTTGTGCGCGATCCGTCGCCTTCCGTTGACACGTCGGCAACCGCGGCGTGACGCCCGTTCGCTTCACTGTCGGCATGGCCCCGCCCAACATCCCGGCCGCCAAGCGAGCCGGCCTGCCGGTGGACATCGACAGGCTGGCGGCCGAGGGCGACGGTTGGCTGTCGCCCGAGGAGCGCTACGCCCTCAAGACCTTCGGCGTGTGCGCCCAGGAGCAGGACCACGTGTTCATGATCCGGGTCCGCCTCCCCGGTGGCGTCCTGCCCGCCGTGCAGGCCCACGGCCTGGCCCGCCTCGCCCGGTCGTGCGGCAACGACTGGTTGCACCTCACCACCCGCCAGAACGTCGAGCTGCACTGGGTGCCCGACCGCCGGGTTCCCGAGGTCCTGGAGAAGGTGGCGCGGATCGGCCTCACCACCCGCTCGGCGTGCGGGCACACCATGCGCAACGTCATGTGCTCGGAGGACGCGGGCGTCAGCCTGGACGAGCCCTTCGACTGCCTCCCCGACGCCCGAGCCGTCTCCGACGCCATCCTGGCTCGCTCGGCCACCCTCAACTGCGAGTTGCCGAGCCGTCTCAACCTCACCTTCGGCGGGTCCCCTCGCTGCCGGGAGGACGCCCTGCTCAACGACGGCGGCTTCGTCTCCGTCGTCCGCGATGGCGAGGCCGGCTACGAGCTGTGGGGCGCCGGGAGCCTGGGCAAGTCGCCCCGGCTGGCCGTGAAGCTGGCCGACTTCGTGTCACGCGCCGACGTGGCCGCCGCGGCCGAAGCGCTGATCGAGGTCTTCATCGCCTACGGGGAGCTCGACGCCCCAGCCCGGGGACGGATGAAGTTCGTGCTCGAGAAGCTCGGCGAGGACGGTTTCCGCGGCGCGTGGGAGGAGGCCTTCCTGCTGGCCCGCGCCCGGGTCCACCCCGCGCCCCCGCCGGTGGAGATCCTCGACGCCGACGACCGGGTGGACATCCTCCGGCTCGTGCCCCCCGGCGGCTGGTCGGTCGGCGTCCGGCCCCAGCGGCGGGCCGGGTTCGCCCTCGTGACCGTCGACATCCCCATGGGCGACCTGTGCGGGGCCGACTTCGACGCCCTCGGCGACCTGGCCGAGCGCTACGGCGACGGGTTCCTGAACCTCAGCCGCGACCAGAACGTGGTGCTGCGCAACGTCCCTATCGACGCAGTGAGCAAGATCCGCACCGCCCTCGTCGCTCGCGGCCTGTACCTGCTCGGTGAGGCCCACGTGGCCGCCGTGCGGGCGTGCACCGGCTCGGCCGTGTGCGCCCTCGGCATCACCGCGGCGCCCGCCGCCGGGATGACGTTGCTGGAAAGCCCGGCCCTCGGGCGGAACTCGTCGCTGCGGGTCCACGTGTCCGGCTGCCCGAACTCGTGCGCCCAGCACCAGGTCGGCGACATCGGCCTGGCCGGGGCCAAGGTCAAGATCGGCGAGCGCGCCATCGATGGCTACCAGCTCTTCCTCGGCGCCGACCTGGGGTCCCACGTGGTCGGCGAGGTGGTGGGCCGAGTCGGCGCCGCCGACGTGCCTGCCGCGGTCGAGGTCGTGGTCGGCATCTGGGAGTCCATGCGCCACGGGGGCGAGACCCTGGGCCAGACCGTGAACCGGGTCGGCCACCGAGCCTTCGCCGCCCACATCGAAACGGTGATGCACGGGCGCTGGGGAAGCGGCCCCGAGGCGCCGGACGACGATGCCCAGCGAGTGCTGGCCGCGGCCGCCGTCGGCCCGTGAAGGTCCACCCGTACCACCCGTCAAGCGAAACGAGCTAGAGGAGCGCCATGCCCATCCCTGTGCCCGAGGCCCTCGACGATTCGGCGGTCCTCGCCGAGGCGAAGGCCCAGCAGGTCCGTCGCCTGCCGAAGTACATGGTCAACGCCGCCTTTGCCGGCGCGTACGTGGGCGTGGCCGTCGTCCTGCTGCTGAGCGTGGCCGGCCCGCTGGCCGCCGGGAAGTCGCCGGCCACCAAGCTCGTGCAGGGGTCGGTGTTCGGGATCGCCCTCACCCTGGTGGTGTTCGCAGGCGCCGAGCTGTTCACCGGCAACGTGATGTACATGCTGCAGGGGCTGGCGGCGGGAACGGTCACTGCCGGCGAGCTCGCCGCGGTGTGGGCGGCCTCCCTGTTCGGCAACCTCGTCGGCTCGCTCGGGTTCGCGGCGATGGTCAACGCCGGCGGCACGATGGCGACCGGGGCAGCTCCGGGCAAGCTGGGCCCAGCGGAGGCACTGGTCAAGTCGATCGTCGACGCCAAGAACGCGGCGACGGGGGGCCAGTTGTTCTGGCGATCGGTCCTGTGCAACGCCCTGGTGTGCCTCGCCCTTTGGATGGCCGGCCGGACCCGTAGCGACGCGGGCAAGCTCGTCGTGCTGTGGTGGGCCCTGTTCGCCTTCATTGCCTCCGGCTTCGAGCACTCCGTCGCCAACATGACGCTCTTCGGGCTTGGCATCTTCGAGGGTCACGCCAACTGGGGCGACCTGTTCCGCAACCTGGCCTGGACCGTCCCGGGCAACATCGTCGGGGGCGGCCTGCTCATCGGCCTCGGCTACGCCTATGCCGGCCGGACGGCGAGATCGGGCCCGACGGCGGACGTGGCCGCCGCCGTCGTGCCCTCGCCCGTCGAGCAGGTCCCCGTGCTGGCCCAGGCCTGAGGGCCAGTAGGGGCCGTACTGCCCGTACCGTTCGTATGTGGAAAGGGCCGGCGACAACGATCCCGTCGTGCTGTTGCACGGGCAGCCGGGGAGCGGCAAGGAGTGGCGCCGGGTCATCGACGCCCTCGGCCCTTCCGTCGTCGCCCTCGCCCCTGACCGGCCCGGCTACGGCAACAACCCGCTTCCTGCCGGCGGTCTCGCCGCCAATGTCCGCTGGCTCGGCCGCCACCTCGACGGGGGGCCCGGGCCGGCGCTGATCGTCGGCCACAGCTGGGCCGGCAGCGTGGCCTTGTCGCTCGCCCTCGCCCGGCCCGAGCTCACCCGGGGACTCGTCCTCGTCGGGTCGGTGGGACCGGGCGCCATCACCTGGGTCGACCGGGCGTTGGCCCATCCCGCCGTCGGCTCTGTCGCCGACCGGTGGGGCGCCCGGGTGGGCCGGCGGCCGGCGCGCCGGGCGCCGGCCGCGCTGCTCGCCTTTCTGACCGAGCAGACGTCGCTGGTGCGCGACCTGCCCGCGGTCCTCGACGCCCTCGAGCGCATCACCACACCGGCGACGGTGATCGCCGGGACGAGGGACCGCGTGGTCCCACCTGCCACCGCCCGGCGCCTGGCCGAGCGACTGCCGAATGCGGAGCTGGTGTCCGTCGCCGGGGGCCACCAGCTTCACCGCACCCACCCGCGACTCGTCGCCGGCGTGATCCGCCGTGCTCTGGCCCAGTCGACCCCTCGATGATCCTCGGGCTGGCCGCCGCCCTTGTCGCCGCGGTGTCCTACGGCTTCGGCTCCATCCTCCAGTCCGTCGCCGCATCGGCGTCGACGCCCAGCGAGCAGCTCGACCTCGTGCTCATCGCCCGCCTGGTCGGCCAGTGGCGCTACGCCTGCGGCCTGGGGCTCGACCTGCTCGGGTTCGTCGCCTCCGTGTTCGCCCTGCGGACGCTGCCGCTGTTCGTCGTGCAATCGGCCGTGGCGAGCAGCGTCGGCGTGACCGCGCTGGCCGCCGGCGTGCTGCTGCACGCTCGGCTGGCGCCGCGGGAGCGCCGGGCCCTCGTCGGCCTCGTCGTGGGGCTCGTCCTCCTGGCACTGGCCGGCGAGCCGGAGCACGCCGCCGCCCTGGGCGAACCGGGACCGGCGCTGCTGTTGGCCGGCGCGGTCGGCCTCGCGCTGGCGTCGTTCGTTCCCATCCGGGCCGGGAACGAGCACGGGGCCGCGCTGCTGGCCGCGGGAGCGGGCGTGGGCTATGGGGCGGTGGGCATCGCCGCTCGGGCCTTCGCCGTGCCTGATCCCTGGACCCGGGTGTTCACCGACCCGCTGCCCTACGCCATCGTGGTCTACGGGCTGCTGGCGACCGTGCTCTTCGCTCGTTCCCTCCAGCGGGGCAACGTCACGATCGTCGCCGCGGTCATGTTCTCCGTCGAGACGGTCCTGCCCGCCGCCGTCGGCGTGGCCTGGCTCGGCGACCGCGCCCGGCCGGGTCTGGCTCCGGTCGCCGTGATCGGCTTCGCGGTCACGGTCGGCGCATCCATCGCCCTGGCCCGCTTCGCCGAGCCGGTCCCGGCCGGCGGATAGGCTGGGCACGGTCAATCGAGGCGGAGGGCGGCATGGACCCCTACGGTGCTGGCGGTGCCCGGCGAGGTCGTGGGCGGAACGCCGTGTGGGCGCTGGTCGTCGTGACCGGCCTCGTGTTCCTGCACGCCACGATGGGCGACGCGCAAACGCCCAATGTCGGCGCCTTCGCCACGGTCGGCCAACTGGACCCGACCGTGCGGGGACGTGTCTGCGACGCGCTGCGCTCGGTTCAGGCCCGGTTGGCCTCGTTCCCGCAGGCGACCACCGTCGTCGCCGCGCTGTTGCAGTCGTTCGGTTGCTCCGGGCCGACGACTCCCGGGTCGAGCACCACGTCCACCAGCGTCGCCCCGAGCACCAGCACGACCGGCACGGGCCCGCCGACCGCGTCGACCACGTCGACCACCCTCCCGCCCTGCATCGGCGACACCTCGACCACGACCGTCCCGTGCCAGCCGACGAGCTCGACCGTGTTCGTGCCCCCGACCACCTCGACCACCCTCGGCCCGGGTCAGACCACCACCTCGACCACCCTCGGCTTCTGCACTACCACGACCTCGAGCGGCGCCCCGCAAACCACCGTCTCCCTGCAGACGACCAC
>DATJHJ010000050.1:0-57229 GCA_035494015.1 Acidimicrobiales bacterium | reverse complement strand
CTCCGGCGACGATGTGGCCATCCTCACCGCATCGGGTTACGCCCGGGTGCCGCCCGCCTTGCAGTCCGCGGTGACGGTGCGCATCGGCCTGGTCAACCACCGCATCTCGGAGGTTCCCGAGCGACTCGACGACGCCGCGGTCGACGCCGCCTTCCGCGCCTTGTCGGGCGGGTGACCTATCCGGGAGACCGTCGGGTCACATGATCGCCGGACACGGCAAACCCGGCCTCCGGTTCACCTGCTGGTCCGTAACGACTCGGCCCCGAGTTTGGTCAATTCGCGGCCCTATGCGACCCCCGATTGACCAAACGGTCGGGCGGCCGCCGATGCCGCTGCCGCGGCCAGGTCGACGGTGCGCTCCAGCTCGTGCTTGTCGTGGGCCAGGCTGGGGAACAGGGCTTCGAAGGGACTCGGGGGCAGGGCCACGCCGCGGTCGAGCATGGCGTGGAAGAAGGCGGCGTAGAGCCCGGCGTCGGACGCCTTTGACGTGGCGAAGTCGACCGGCGGCGACGGGTTGAAGAACAGGCCGAGGAGGGGGCCGACGACGGGGACGGAGACGGGCAGGCCGGCCTCGGCGATCACCGACGACATGCCGGCGGCCAGCTCGGCGGCCCGCCCGGTAAGCTGGACGTAGGCGGGGTCGTCCAGCAGGTCCAGGACGGCCAGCCCCGCCGCGGTGGCCAAGGGGTTCCCGGACAGGGTCCCGGCCTGGTACACCGGCCCCTCAGGGGCCAGGCAGGCCATCACGTCGGCCCGGCCGCCGAAGGCGGCGAGCGGGAGGCCTCCACCGATGACCTTGCCCAGGCACGTCAGGTCGGGCGTGATCCCGAACCGCTCCTGTGCCCCACCCCGGCCGACCCGGAAGCCGGTGATGACCTCGTCGAAGATCAGCAGGGCGCCGGCCGCGTCGCACGCCGCCCGCAGCCCGGCCAGGAACCCGTCGACGGGCGGGACCAGGCCCATGTTGGCCGCCACCGGCTCGACCAGCACGGCGGCCACGTCACCGCCCATGTCCGGGACCACGTTGTAGGGCACGACCACGGTGTCGGCCACCGCCGCCCGCGGAACCCCGGCGGACGAGGGCAGCCCGTGCGTCGCCAGGCCGCTACCGCCCGCGGCCAGCAGGGTGTCCGAGTGGCCGTGGTAGCAGCCGTCGAAGACCACGACCTTGTCCCGCCCGGTGAAGCCCCGGGCCACCCGAACCGCGGTCATGGTGGCCTCGGTCCCGCTCGACACCAGGCGGACCCGTTCGCACGACGGCATCCGCTCCCGAATGGCTTCGGCCAGCAGCACCTCGCGCTCGGTGGGCGCCCCGTACGACGTGCCGTCCGCCGCCGCCCGCTGCACCGCCTCCACCACCTTGGGGTGGGCGTGGCCGAGGATCGACGCCCCCCACGACTGCACGTAGTCGGTGTACCGGCGCCCGTCGGCGTCCCAGACGTAGGCCCCCTCGGCCCGGGCCACGAAATACGGCGTGCCCCCGACCGACCGGAACGACCGCACCGGCGAGTCCACCCCCCCGGGGATCACGGCGCGGGCCCGGTCGAACAGCTCCTCGTTGCGCGTCATCGTTCTGGCTGCACCTGCCCGCCAATCGGCGGGTAACTGCAGCCAAAACGAGAGGGGGGCGGCGCCGTCACAGGGCTTCGGCCAGCTCCCGGGCCAGGTAGGTGAGGATGACGTCGGCGCCGGCCCGCTTGATGGCGGTGAGCTGTTCCAGGGCGACGGCCGGCCCGTCGATCCAGCCACGCTCTGCGGCGGCCTTGATCATCGAGTACTCGCCGGACACGTGGTAGGCGGCGACGGGCAGGTCGAAACGGGCTCGGACGGCGGCGATCACGTCGAGGTAGGCCAGGGCGGGCTTGACCATGACCAGGTCCGCCCCCTCGGCCACGTCCAGGGCCACCTCGGCCAGGGCCTCCCGGCCGTTCCGCCCGTCCTGCTGGTACTGCTTGCGGTCGCCGCCGCCGGCGATGCGCACGTCGACCGCGTCCCGGAACGGCCCGTACAGCGGGGAGGCGAACTTGGCCGCGTAGGCCAGGATGGCGACCGAGCCGAACCCGGCCGAGTCCAGGGCGGCGCGGATCACGCCCACCTGGCCGTCCATCATCCCCGACGGGGCGACCACGTCGGCGCCCGCCTGGGCCTGGGCCACCGCCACCCGGGCGTACAGGTCCAGAGTCCGGTCGTTGTCGACCGTGCCGTCCGCGGCCAGCACGCCGCAGTGGCCAGAAGACGTGTACTCGTCGAGGCACAGGTCGGCCATCACGACCAGGTCGTCGCCCGCCTCGTCGCGGATATCGGCCAGGCCGAGCTGGGCGATGCCGGCCGGGTCCCACGCCGCCGACCCCTCGTCGTCCTTGGCCCCCGGCACGCCGAACAGGATCACTGCGGGCACGCCCAGGTCGACCAGGGCCCGGACCTCCTTGCGCAGGGACTCCCGCGTGTGCTGGACCACGCCGGGCATGGAGGCGATGGGCTGGGGCCCGTCGATCCCCTCCCGGAGGAACAGGGGGGCGACGAGGTCGTCGACCGACAGGCGGGTCTCGGCGACCAGCCGGCGCAGGGCCGGCGTGCGCCGCAACCGCCGCATGCGCCGGGCCGGGTAGCTCATCGACGTCCAGCGTAGGTCGGCCGTCGCCTACGGTTGGCGGGGATGAAGCTCCAGACCGCCATGATCGCCGACGCCGCGCGGGTGGCCGAGAACAAGCTCTACATCTTCGGCGGCCAATGGGACCGCATCTACGCCCACACCTTCCCGGCCGCCCACGCCGGGCTCACGGTCGTGCTGGTCATCGAGGTCGACTACTCCGAGGCGCTCACCGACCACCACCTCCGGGTCAGCCTCATGCGCGACGGCGAGGCCATGGGCGCCGAGGCCCGCGGGCTCATCAACGTCGGCCACGCGCCGGGCACCACGCCGGGCGCGCCGTCGTACGTCCCCATCGCCCTGCCCTTCGAGGCCATCCCCTTCGAGCGGGCCGGCCGCTACGAGTGGGTGATCACCATCAACGACGAGGCCATGGGCTCCATCCCCCTCGAAGTGGCGCTCGCCCCCGGTGGCAACGTCGAGGAGCCGGCCCAGGACCCGCCCTTCAGCCTCTGAGCGCGGCCACCAGGGCGGCGACCAGGCCGTCCACCGTGTGCTCCGTGGCCACCACCCCGACCGGCACGCCCTGCTCGGCGGCGGTGGCGGCCGTGACCGGGCCGATGCAGGCCACGAGCGGCGGCAGCGGGGCGCCGAGGGCCACCCAGGCGGTGACGGTGGACGACGAGGTGAAGGCGATGGCGTCGGCCTTGGCCGCCGCGGCCAGGGCCTCGGGCGACGGTCGGGCCGGGACGGTCCGGTAGGCCTCGACCACCTCGACCTCCCACCCCTTGGCCCGCAGGCCCTCGGCCACCACCGCCCGGGCGCCCGCGGCCTGGGGCAGCAGCACCCGACGACCGCCACCGGCCCCCGCCGGGAAGGCCTCCACCAGGGATTCGCCCACCGCGGACGGCGGCTGCAGGTCGGCGACCACCCCGCGGGCGGCGAGGGCGGCGGCCGTCCCCGGGCCCACGGCGGCGACCCGGGCGGTACCGAACGCCCGGGCGTCGCGCACCTCGCGGAACAGCCGGTCGACGGCGTTGACGGACGTGAAGACCACCCAGTCGTAGCTCGACAGCGCGCCGGCCACCCGGGCCAGCCCCGAGCCGGCGTCGACGATCTCAATCGTGGGCAGCTCGACGGTCTCGGCCCCCAGCGCCCGCAGCTTGTCGACCAGCGACGACGCCTGGTCCCGGGCCCGGGTCACCACCACCCGCCGCCCGAACAGCGGCCGGCCCTCGAACCAGCGCAGGTCCAGCCCGGCGACCTTGCCGATGACCAGGGTGACCGGCGGCTCCAGGGTGACGTCGGCCAGCCCGGACAGCGTGGTGCGGACGGTGCGCTGGCCTGGGCGAGTGCCCCAGCGCACGGCGGCCACCGGGGTGTCGGCGGGTAGCCCGCCGCCCTGCAGCCGCACGGCGATCTCGGCCCGGTGGGCCACGCCCATGAGCACGACGATGGTGTCGGCGGCCCGAGCCAGGGCGTCCCAGTCCACGTCGTTGTCGACCGCGTGGCGGCTGTGGCCGGTGACCACGGTGAACGAGGTCGACAGGCCCCGGTGGGTGACCGGGATGCCGGCATACGCGGGGACGGCCACCGCCGAGCTGACCCCGGGGACCACCTCGAAGGCCACCCCGGCGGCGGCCAGGGCCTCGGCCTCCTCGCCGCCCCGGCCGAACACGAACGGATCCCCGCCCTTGAGCCGCACCACCTCCTGGCCCCGCAGCCCCCGCTCGACCAGCAGCCGGTTGATCTCCTCCTGGTGCACCGGCCCGCCGGGCGACTTGCCCACGTCGATCCGCTCGGCCCCGGCCGGCGCCAGGTCGACCAGGGTGATCTCCGACAGGCGGTCGTGGACCACGACGTCGGCCCGGGCCAGCAGCTCTGCGCCCCGGCAGGTGAGCAGGCCGGGATCCCCCGGCCCCGCCCCCACGAGATAGACCGTCACCGGCCGTGCGCACGAGCGTGCAATGTCGTGGACTGGAGCCACAAGATTGCACGCTCGGCCCGCATGCTCATCGCAGGTCGGCGAGGAGGGAGGCGCCGCCGGCGTCGTCGAGCAGGTGGCGGGCCAGGCGGCGACCGAGCTCGACGGGGTCGTCGCCCTCGCCGGAGTCCCGGAGCATGACCCGGCCGTCGGGCGTGGCCAGCATGGCCGAGAGGCGGAGCCGGCCTTCACCGTCGACCTTGGCGTGGGCGCCCACGGGCAGGTCGCAGCCGCCGCCAACCTCGGCCAGCCAGGCCCGCTCGGCGTCCACCGCCCGGCGAGACGGTCCGTGCTCGATGGCGGCCAGGGCGGCGAGCGTCGCCTCGTCGTCGGCCCGGCACTCGATGGCCAGCGCCCCCTGGCCGACCTGGGGGACGAGGAGCGACGTGGACAGCACCTCGCTGATGTCGGCGATCCGGCCCAGCCGGTCGAGGGCGGCAGCGGCCACCACGATGGCGGCAAAGTCGCCCGCCTTGGACAGCCGGGTGTCCATGTTCCCCCGGAGGCCGGCGAAAGTCAGATCCGGGCGCAGCCAGGCCAGCTGGGCCCGGCGGCGGACCGAGCCGGTCCCCACGCGCGCCCCCGGAGCCAGGGCCTCGAAGCGGCGGCCGACCAGGGCGTCGCGGGCGTCGCCCCGCTCGGGCACGGCGGCGATGACCAGCCCGTCGACGGGGGCCGAGGGCAGGTCCTTGGCCGAGTGGACGGCGAAGTCGGCTCGGCCCTCCAGCACGGCGGCCTGGACCTCCTTGACGAACACGCCCCGGCCGCCCAGCTCCCAGATGGGCACGTCGGCGCGCCGGTCCCCGGTCGTCTCCACCACCACCGGCTCGACCTCGACATCCTCGCCCAGCCAGCCCGCCACCAGCTCGGTCTGGGCCCGGGCCAGCCGGCTCCCCCGGGTGGCGGCGCGCAGCACCGTCACCCCCCTAGAGATCGAACAGTTCGCGTAGGGCGCCGGCCAGGCGGTCGCCCTTGGCCGAGCCGGCGGCGTCCTTGAGGCGGACGGTGGGGTCGTGGAGGAGCTTGCCCAGCAGGCTGCGGGTCAGGGCCTCGACCGCCTCCCGCTGGCGCGGCTCCAGGTCAGCCAGCCGGTTGCGGTAGCGGGCCAGCTCGGCCAGGCGGACGTCCTCGGCCCGCTGGCGCAGGGCGGCCACCGTGGGGGTGGCGAAGCGGGCGGTGACGGCCTCGACCCAGCGGTCGACCTCCTCGGCCACGATGGCCCGCACCGGCACGACCTCTCGGCGGCGCTCCTCCATGCTGGCGTCCACGAACGTCTCGACGTCGGCCAGGCCCAGCAGGCTGACGCCGGGGAGGGCGGCCACCGCGGGGTCGACGTCGCGCGGCATGCCCAGGTCGACGATCAGCAGGGGCTGGTCCGGCCGCCCCGCCAGCGCCTGCTTGACCTCGGCGGCGGTCAGCACGACCGACGTGGACCCGGTGCTGGTCAGCAGCAGGTCGGCACCGGCCAGGGCCGCGGGCAGCTCGTCGAGGGTGACGGCCCGCCCGCCGGCCCGCTCGGCCAGCCGCTCGGCCCGGGGCCGGGTGCGGTTGGCCACGGTGACGCAGGTACCCGGGACCGACGCCTCGGCCACCTCGTCGACCAAACCGGCGCCCATCTCGCCCGCGCCCAGCACGACGACGGCCCGGCCGGCCAAGCCGCCCAGCCGATCGCCGGCCATGGCCACCGCGGCTTGCGACAGGGACGTGATCCCCCGGGCGATGGCCGTCTCCGACCGGGCCCGCTTCCCGACCTCCAACGAGTGCCGGAACAGCTGCGACAGCCGGGACCCGGCCGCCCCCTCGGCCCGGGCCCGCTCCCACGCGTCGCGGACCTGGCCCAGGATCTGGCTCTCACCGAGCACCACCGAGTCCAGGCCGGCGGCCACGCTGAACAGGTGGGCGGCGGCGGCGTCGTCGTAGTGGACGTAGAGGTGGTCCGAGAACTCCTCGGGGGCGACGAAGGACAGCTCGGACAGGAAGTGGCGCACGTCGGCCATGGCGCCGTGGAAGCGCTCGGCCACCGCGTAGACCTCGATGCGGTGGCAGGTCGACAGGACGACGGCCTCGCTCACGAAGTCCCGAGCCACGAGGTCGGCGAGGGCCTTGGGCAGGCGCTCGTCGGGGACCGCCATGCGCTCGAGCAACTCGAGCGGGGCGGTGCGGTGGCTCAGTCCGACGACGACGACAGACATGTCAGCAATCGTTCACGTGCACGGACAAGTTCACCATCCCGGATGAGACCGAGCATGTCGGAGTCGAGCGCAGACTGCCAGTCGAGACCCTCTGTGGAACGCCCGGCCGCCTTCAGACCTTCCCGCTCGGCGGCCAGCAGCTCGAGCAGGGCGGCGTACTCCGGGCCGATCTCGCCCTCGAGGCGGCGGCGCAGCCAGGTGGCCAGGGCCGGGCTCCGGCCCCCGGTCGACACCGTGACCTGCAGGTCGCCGCGGCGCACGACGGAGGGCAGGGTGAACGAGCAGTTGGCCGGGTCGTCGGCCCCGTTGACCCAGATCCCGGCCGCTTCGCCCGCTTCGTACACGGCGCGGTTCACCCCTGGGTCGTCGGTGGCCGCGATCACCAGCCACATGCCCTCCATGTCCGCCGGGCGCCACCCCCGCTCCTCGCAGGTCACGCCGGCCAACCCCCGCAGCTCGCCGACGATCCGCGGCGCCACCACCGTCACCCACCCGCCGCACGCCAGCAGCCCCTCGACCTTGCGCAGGGCGATGTGGCCCCCGCCCACGACCAGGCAGGGCCGGCCGTCGAGCACGAGGTTGACGGGGTACTGCATCAGCAGCCACCTGTCCGGAGACGGAGCGAGCGAAGCGAGCGAGTGACTGCGACCATCAGAGCTCGACCACGCGGGGGGCGACCTCCCGCAGCTGCTGGTAGAAGGACAGGATCTGGAGCTCGATTGACAGGTCGACCTTGCGGAGGGATACCCCGCGGGGCACCGAGATCACCGCGGGGGCGAAGTTGAGGATGGACGTGACCCCGGCGGCCACCAACAGGTCGGCCACTTCCTGGGCCGACGAGGCCGGGGTGGCGACGATGCCGATGGCGATGGCCTGGTCGGCGGCGATGGCCGGCAGCTCGTCCAGATGGCGGACGGGCAGGTCGGCCACGATCTCGCCCACCTTGGACCGGTCGGCGTCGACCAGGGCGGCGATGCGGAAGCCACGGGCGGAGAAGCCCCGGTAGTTGGCCAGGGCGTGGCCCAGGTTCCCGATCCCGACGATGACCACCGGCCAGTCCTGGGTCAGGCCCAGGACCCGGTTGATGTGCAGGAGCAGGAACTGGACGTCGTAGCCGACCCCCCGGGTCCCGTAGGAGCCCAGGTACGACAGATCCTTGCGCACCTTGGCCGCGTTCACGCCCGCCATCTCGGCCAGCCGCTCCGACGAGATGGTCACCGTGTGGGCGTCGGCCACCTCGAGCAGGCTGCGCAGGTACACGGGCAGCCGGGCGACGGTGGCCTCGGGGACCCGGCGTGGGCTGCGGGGGCTGGGAGCGGCGGCGCCGTTCCCGTTGGCTGGTGGGCCGGGGCTCTCGCCGTTGGCGGGGAGCGCCGAACCAGGCGACCAGGGCGACGCCCCGGGCGACGGGAACGCCCCCTCCCTGGTCGGGTCCGGCATTATCCCCAGTGTAGGTGACTTCGTGCGCCGATTCACAAGGCCGCCGGCCGTAGCATCGGCGCCATGCGCACCCAGTCGGCGTTGGCCGCCGCCGCCGGGCTGGTGGCGCTGGCCTTCGCCCTGTCCACGCTGGAGCGGTGGCTCGACCGCCGCCGGCGCCACGAGCTGGCCTGGACGGTGGCCCTGGCCATGTTCACCCTCGGGGCCGGCGCCCTGTGGCTGGGGGCGTCGAACGGTTGGAACCCGGCCACCTTCCGGATCTTCTACCTGTTCGGCGCCATCCTCAACGTGCCCTTCCTGGCCCTCGGGACCGTCTACCTGCTCGGCGGCCCGCGCCGGGGCGACCGCTGGGCCGCGGGCGTGGCCCTGGCCGGGGCGTTCGCCGCCGGCGTGCTGGCGGTGGCGCCCATGCGGGCCGAGGTCCCGGCCCACCGGCTCCCCCAGGGCTCGGAGGTGTTCGGCCCGCTGCCCCGGATCCTGGCCGCGGTGGCCTCCGCCGGCGGGGCGCTGGTCGTGCTCGGCGGGGCGGTGTGGAGCGCGTGGCGGCTGCGAGCGGGCGCGGGCCGTACCCGCCCCGGTGGCGGCCGCCTGGCGCTGGCCAACGGCCTCATCGCCCTCGGCACCCTGGTGCTCGGGGCCAGCGGACTGCTCAACTCCGTGCTGGGCGAGATGGAGGGGTTCGCGGTCACCCTCACCGCGGGCATCACCATCCTCTTCCTCGGCTTCCTGGTGACGAACCCCCGCAGGGAACATGTTGCGCGACCGGGGAAGGTGGGAGACACTTAGGGAAGCCTCATATCTCGCCTAAGGGAATCCTTCCATGCTCGCCAACTATCTCATCGGCCTGCGGGAGGGCCTCGAAGCCGCACTCGTCGTCAGCATCCTCGTCGCCTACCTGGTCCGCAGCGGCCGCAAGGACCGGCTCCGGCCCATCTGGCTGGGGGTGGGCGCCGCCGTCGCCACCAGCCTGGCCGCCGGCGCGCTGCTCACCTTCACGTCGCGGTCGATGTCGTTCCGGGCCCAGGAGGCGTTCGGCGGCTCCATGTCGATCCTGGCCGTGTGCTTCGTCACCTGGATGATCTTCTGGATGCGGCGGACGTCGCGGCACCTCAAGGGCGAGCTGCAGGACAAGCTCGACGTCGCCCTGGCCATGGGTACCGGGGCGCTGGCCCTCACCGCCTTCATCGCCGTGGGCCGCGAGGGCCTGGAGACCGCCCTGTTCATCTGGACGGCCGTCCAAGCCACCGGGGACACCGCCGCCCCCGTGCTCGGCGCCTTCCTCGGCCTGGTCACCGCCGTGGTCCTCGGGTACCTGCTCTACAAGCGGTCGGTGAGGCTCAACCTGGCCACCTTCTTCCGCTGGACGGGGGCGGGCCTGGTCGTGGTCGCCGCCGGCGTGCTGGCCTACGGGTTCCACGACCTCCAGGAGGCCGGCTTCCTCACCTTCGGCGGCCTGAACCACCGGGTGCTGGACGCCACCGCCGTCCTGCCGCCGTCGAGCTGGTGGGGAGCGCTGTTCAAGGGCCTGTTCAGCATCAGCGCCGAGCCCACCCGCCTCGAGCTGGGCGCCTGGCTCCTCTACCTCGTGCCCACCATGGCCCTGTTCCTGCGACCGCCGTCGCCGAGCGCATCGCCGACCCCGCCGGTGCCGCCGGTGGCCGGGCCGGCCGAACCCGCCCGCACCACCCCGACCACGGAGGCCGTGACCCGATGAGACGTGCCCCCGCCCTGGCCCCGGCGCTCCTCGCCCTGGGGCTGGCCCTCGGGCTGGCCGCCTGCTCGTCCGACGAGGCGGGGGGCGACGCCATCGCCGTGACCTCGTCCAACACCGAGTGCCGGGTGGCGCAGACGAACCTGGGCGCCGGCAAGCATCGGTTCCAGGTCGAGAACACCGGCAACACGGCCACCGAGGTCTACATCTACGCCCCCGGCGACAAGGTCGTCACCGAGAAGGAGAACATCGGGCCGGGGACCAAGGCCAGCTTCTCCGCCACCCTCAACGCCGGCACCTACGAGCTGGCCTGCAAGCCGGGCCAGACCGGCAACGGCATCCGCCAGACCCTCACCGTCACCTAGCGCGAGGGCCTCAAGCATTTCGGCCGTCCGACCGATCGTCATCTCACTGATGGTGACGACGAAGGGACGGCAGATGGGCCCACGGCTGCAGAACCCGCGAGCGGTGGCCAGGGACCGGGGGGTGAGGACGTCGAAGCGGGTACGCTGCCCGGCAGTGGCCCGCACGATCCGGGTGATGGTGGTCGACGACACCGACCACGTCCGCCGAATGCTCACCTCCATGCTGTCGCTCGACGGCTACGACGTCGTGGGCGCGGCGGCCAGCGGCCCCGCCGCGGTCGAGGCCGTGGGGGACGCCGACCCGGACATCGTCGTCATCGACTACAAGATGCCGGGCATGGACGGCCTGGACACCGCCCGTGGCATCCGGGCCCGCCGGCCCGACCAGGTGATGATCCTCTACACCGCCTACATCGACGATGCCCTGGAGCGGGCGGCGGCCGATGCCGGCATCTCGCTGTGCATCGGCAAGGTCGACGGGCTGGCCTCCCTGGAGCGGGAGATCAACCGCCTCTGCGCCTCCCTGTTCTGACGCGGCGCCCCGGCTACTTGCCGAGCAGCAGGAACTGGATGAGGGCGGCACCCAGTATGGCGACCAGCAGGAGGGCCAGCAGGATGGCGATGCTCGGGCGCACTGGGCCGCCTACTCGGCCGGCCGGATGGTCACGCCGTCGCCGGCATGGATGCGCAGCTCCTCGGCGGCCGACCGCCGGTCGAGGGCGATGGAGACCAGGCCGTAGGAGTCGGTGACCAGGCCGACCTGGCCGGGGCGGAGGTCGGCGTAGGTCCGGGCCCGCACCGCCGTCCGTTGCTTCTCGCCGTGGAGGAGGACGAGGGGGTCGTCCATGAGGACGAGGTCGTCGGGGTCGACGTTGAGCTGGGCGTTGCCGAACCGGTCGACCCACAGCACCTCGGCGACGACCGAGCCGTCCTCCTGCCGGGACAGGGGCAGCACGCCGGGGAGCAGGGTGATGGGGTCGACCGGCTCGCCCAGCTCGGCCAGATCCACCCCGGTGCACAGGTGGGCGGCGGCCGGGGCGAAGACGTCGCGCCCGGCGAAGGTCGGGCCGGGGGCCGGCAGGTGGTAGTCGTCATTGGTCAGCGACACCGCCCGCCGGGCCCCGCCGACCATGGCCACCGCGGGGGCCAGCAGCCCGTTGTCCGGCCCGACCAGCACCGCCCTGGGCCCGAGCGGCCCCCTGAGCGGGGCATCCGGCCCGGCCTCGCCGTCGTCCGGCGGGCCCGCTTCCACGGCCACGGCCCGGCGGTCCGAGCCCACCCCGGGGTCGACCACGGCCAGGATCACCGCCGGGGTGAGGGTCAGGTACTGCATGCTGCGGGCCAGGGCCAGGGCGCCGGTACGGGTGTCGTGCGGGGGGATCTGGTGGGTGACGTCGCCCACGGTCACGCCCGGTGCGATGGCCCGGATCACCGCCTTCACCACCCCGACGAACTCGTCCTCCAGGCCGTAATCGGACAGGAACCAGACCGTGTCGAAGCCGGCGCTCACCCGGCCTGCGTGTAGGTGCTGGCCAGGTAGGCGTCCACGTCGTCCTCCCGCACCCGGTAGGACTTGCCCACCCGGACCGACGCCAGCCGGCCGGCCTTGATGAGCCGGTAGACGGTCATGTTGGACACGCGCAGCTGGCCGGCGACTTCCGCGACGGTCAGGAACCGGGCCCGTTCTGGATTGTGCGGCAGTTCGATCACCCCTCTTCGCCTGTGGGCAATGTATTCCCCTGCGGCCCCTGTGAAAAGCGGTGGTCAGGCCGAGCCGAGCTCGCGGGACCGGTTGGTGGCCGCCTCGACCGCTTCGAAGATGGCGGCCCGCACCGCCCGCTTCTCCAGGGCGGCCAGTCCCGCCGCCGTCGTGCCCCCGGGGGAGGTGACCGCGGCCCGCAGGACCTCGGCCCGCTCGCCGGTCTCGGCCAGCAGGCGGGCGGACCCGAGCAGGGTCTGCACGGCCAGGGCCTCGCTGGCCGGGCGGGGCAGGCCCATGGCGACCCCGGCCTCGATCAGCGCCTCGGCGACCAGGAACACGTAGGCCGGGCCCGAGCCGGACAGGCCGGTCACCGCGTCGAGCAGGCGCTCGGGCACCCGTTCGACGATGCCCACGGCCGACAGGATCTCCTCCGCCCAGGCCAGGTCGTCCTCGCCCGCCGCCCCACCCCCGGCGATGGCCGCCGCCCCCGCCCCCACCAGCGCCGGCGTGTTGGGCATGGCCCGGACCACGGCCGCGCCCGCCGGCAGCCACGCTTCCAGCTTGGCCAGGGGGACGCCGGCGGCGATCGACAGCACCCGCCGGACGCCCGCGCCTGCCAGCAGCCGGCAGGCCGCTTCCACGTCGCCCGGCTTGACCGCCACCACCGCACCGTCCGGCCGCTCGACCAGGTCGGCGGCGACCTCCAGGCCGGGAAAGGTGACGGCCAGCTCGTCCCGCCGGGCGGCGACCGGCTCCACCACCAGGATCTCGCCCGCCGAGGCCCAGCCGGCGTCCAGCAGCCCGGCCACCAGCGCGGCGCCCATCTTCCCGCCGCCCACGACGGCGAGCCGGGGAGGGGTCACGTGGGCGACACTACCGGCGCATGCTCGTCGAGGCGTTCGTCTACCTGCGCCACGACGACGCCACCCGCACGCTGCTGGCCGTGGCCATGGTCGTGGTGGTCGCCCGGCTGGCGGGCCGGCTGTTCGAGCGGCTCGGCCAACCACCGGTCATCGGCGAGATCGTCGCCGGCCTGGCCCTCGGGCCCACCGTGCTCGGGGCGTGGTCGACCACCCTCTTCCCGCTCACCATCCGCCCCATGCTGCGGGTCCTGGCCACGCTCGGGCTCGTCCTGTTCATGTTCCTCGTCGGCATGGAGATGGACCTCGGCCACCTCACCGACCGCCGCCAGCGCATCTCCGGGGCTGTGGCCGTGGCCGGGACGGCCACTCCCTTCGCCCTCGGCGTCCTCCTCGGCCTGGTCCTGCACTCGACGCACGCCCACGCCGCCCTGGTCCCGTTCGCGCTGTTCATGGGGGCCTGCATGTCCATCACCGCGTTCCCGGTGCTGGCCCGCATCCTGCAAGAACGGGGGCTGTACGAGACGCCACTGGGGACGCTGGCCATGGCCTGCGCGGCCGGCGACGACGTCCTGACCTGGGCCACCCTGGCCGTCGTCGTGGCCGTGGCCACGTCCTCCGCCGGCTGGCAGCTGCCGTGGATCTGCCTCCTGGCCGTCACCTTCGGCGCGGTGATGATCCTCGCCGTCCGGCCCGCGCTGGCCCGCTTCTCCGGGAAACCGGCGGGCCCGGGGGACCTGCCCGTGGTCGTGGTCGGGATCTTGGTGTGCGCCTGGGCCACCTCGGCCATGGGCCTGCACGAGATCTTCGGCGCCTTCCTGCTGGGCGCGGTGTTCCCTCGGGGCGACCTCGCCGGGCGGGCCCGGGCCCCGTTGGAGGCCATGGCCGCCATCCTGCTGCCGATCTTCTTCGTCACCACCGGGCTGAACGTCGACCTGGGCGGGGTCGGGCGCCGCGGCCTGTGGCAGTTCGCCCTGATCCTGGGCGTGGCCTGCGCCGGCAAGCTCCTCGGTGCCGTGGGCGGGGCCCGCATGCTGGGGCTGGCGGCCCGGGAGTCACTGGCCCTGGGGGTGCTCATGAACACCCGGGGCCTGACCGAGCTGGTCGTGCTCAACATCGGCCTCAGCCTGGGGGTGCTCGACCGGTCCCTGTTCAGCCTGCTGGTGCTGATGGCGGTGGTCACGACCGTGGCCACGGCCCCCCTGCTGGGGGTGATCCGCCCCGACCCCGACCTGGGCGGGCGCTAAGGCAGGTAGCGGGTCGGGTCCTGCGGGTTGCCGCCGACCCGGGTCTCGAAGTGCAGGTGGGGACCGGTGGAGTTGCCGGTCGAGCCCATGTCCCCGATCAGGTCGCCCTGCTTGACCGTGGCGCCCTCGCTCGTGCGGATGCGGCTCATGTGGCCGTAGAGGGTCGAGAACCCCCCGCCGTGGTCGATGATGACCCAGTTCCCGTAGCCGCCCGCGTTCCAGCCGGCCACGATCACCGTCCCGCTCTTGGCCGCCCGGATCGGCGTGCCCACGTTGTTGGCGATGTCCAGCCCGGCGTGCAGCGCCCCCCACCGGTAGCCAAACCCGGACGTGATCGTCCCCTGGGCGGGCCAGGCCAGCCCGGACCCCGAAACCTTGGCGTTGCCTGCCCCGCTACTGGACGCGCCGGTATCGCCGGCGTCGGCGGGGAGCGACCGGGCCCGGATGGTGGCCGAGAGCGTCGCCTCCTCCCGGGACAGGGCGGCGACCTCCGAGGTGACCTCGGAGATGCGGGCGTCCAGGGCCGACTTCAACCGGGCCTGGTCGTCGCGGGTCTTCTGCAGGGCGGCCAGCTTGTCGGCCGCCGCCTTCTTGCGCTCGGCGGCCACGTCCCGGGCCTTGCTCAGGTTCTCGCGCTCGAACTGCTCGTCCTGGCGCACGCCACGCATCTGGTCGACCACGTCACGGTCGGCCGAGACCACGTGGGCCAGGAGGGCCTGGCGGCGGCTGGCCTCGCCGAGATCCTTGGCCCGCACGATCTCCAGCAGCGTGTCGCCGCCGGGGTGCACGTAGGCCCGGATGGCCGCCTCGGCCGTCTTGGCCCGCAGGTCGGTCATCTTGGCCTCGGTGGCCGCCAACTGGGCTTGGGCGCTCCCCAGGGTGGACTCGGCCGCCTTCAGCGCCTGCTGGGCCTGGTCGGTGCTGGCGCTCTGGACGGCCACGCCGGCGTCCAGCGCCTTGACTGCGTTCTCCAGGTCGTCGTCGTTGGCCTTGAGCGTGTCGAGCTGCGCCGCGGCCTGGGCTTTCTTGGCCGAGGTGGCTGCCTTCTTGTCGTCCGTAGCGTCAGCGAAGGCCGGTGTGGCCATGGCCAACACCATCAGGACGACAAGTACGCGGGCGGGGATCCTCAGTCTGGGCATCCAAACGGTCGGCAGCCCTACCCGCCACGGCTGCAAAAGTCGGGGTCACGCTAATGACGAGTGGACGCCGTTGCAAGGCTCGGCGGATGGGCCCGAGGAACCTCTTGACCACCCCCACTTCCCCGAAGGGGTGACCAGTCCGCCCCTCGGGCCCGTCCGGAGCGTACTGCGCCTGGTGCGACAACGCAAGGGAAGACATGAAATGTCGTCAAAGCGCGAAAAGACCCGGCGACGCCCGCCGAGCACTCCCCTGGCCCCCAGTGGCCCCGCCCAGGCTAGCCCGCGGGCGGCGCGGTCACCCGATGGGTCAGCGGCACTCCACCAGTTGGCGGGCCGTCAGGTCGGCGTAGAGCCGGCGCAGCCGGGCCGCGGTGATCGACCACCGGAAGCGCCGGGCGAGAGCGGCCGCCTCCAGGCTCATGCCCGCGGCCAGGGAGGTGTCGGTCAGCAGCCGTTCGACGCACGCCGCGTAGGTCGCCGGGTCCCGGCCCTCGACCAGGAACCCGGTGCGACCGGGGACGACCAGGCTGCGCAGCCCGCCGACGGCGGCGGCCACGACCGGGGTGCCGCACGCCGCCGCCTCCAGGGCGACCAGGCCGAAGGACTCCGACCTGCTCGGCACCAGGCAGACGTCGGCGGCCCGGTAATAGGCGGTCAGCTCGCCGTGGGGGCGCGGGGCGACGAACCGCACCCGGGCCTGCAGGCCCAGCTCGGCCACCAGCTGGTGGAGCCGGACCAGCTCGGCGGCGCCGTCGCGACCGCTGGGCCCGCCCACCAGGACCAGGGTGGCGTGGCGCTGGGGCAGGGCGTCCAGGGCCCGCACGGCCACGTCGGCCCCCTTGAGCGGTTGGATGCGGCCCACGAACAGCAGCACGGGCTCGTCGCCCAGGCCCAGGGCGGCGCGGGCGGCGGCCCGGTCCCCCGGGAAGAACAGGTGGTGGTCGACGCCGGGCGGTACGACCTCGATGCGCTCCGGCACCGCCCCGTAGAGGCGTTCGAGCTGGGCCGCCTCGTCGGCGGAGGAGGCGAGGATGGCGTCCGAGCAGCCGATGACCTCGGCCTCGGCCCGAGCTCGCCGGTCGTGCTCCTCGGCCGCCTCCTCGGCCTTGACCCGGGCCAGGGTGTGGAACGTCGACACCAGCGGGAGCTCGAGGCGGTGCTTGAGGACGTGGCCGGCGACGCCCGAAAGCCAGTAGTTGGCGTGGATCACGTCCGGCGGCCCGCACTCCCCGAAGCGGTCGAGCACCCCGGCGGTGAAGGCGTCCAGGTGCTGGGCCAGATCCTCCTTGGCCACCGACGCTTGGGGCCCGGCCACCACGTGATGGACCCGGAACCCGGGCTCGACCTCTTGGACGAGGGGCAGCCCCCGCCGCCACGACCGGGTGAAGACCTCGCACTCGACCCCGGCCCCGGCCAGGGCCGAGGAAAGCTCCCGCACGTAGACGTTCATGCCGCCGCCGTCGCCGGTGCCCGGCTGGGTCAGGGGCGACGTGTGGAACGAGAGGACAGCCAGGCGGCGCACGACGGACCAAACCCTACCGAGCGGCCCGGGATTCCGTGTTGCGGCCGGTGGTCAGGGGGCGAGGAGCCCGCCGGGGTCGGCCAGGCCGTTGCCGTAGCGGCGGGCCAGCTCGGCGTTGAGCATGTCGATGCGCCCGAACAGGCCCCGCCGGTAGTCCGACACCTGGCGCTCCAGCTCGCCGATGCTGTGGGCCAGGTCGGCCACCACCTCGTCGGGCAGGTCGGGCAGGTCGCCCAGGACGTCGGGGCCGGCCACCTGGTCCAGATCGGCGGTCACGTCGTCCTCGGGGGGGATCAGCCCCGACGGCAGGCGGCCGGTGCCCCCGCTCTGCCCCTTGTCGCTCAGGATGCCCTGGAGCTGCTCGACCAGGGTGCCCAGGTCGGCGGGGGACCCCCCCGCGGCCCGGCGCCGCAGGTCGTTGGCCACGATGTCGAGCCGGCCCTGGATGATCCGGCGCCGGTAGGACACGTGGTCCTCGATGCCCCGGACCTCGTCCCGCATGGCCCGCACCTCCTCGATCGGGCGAGCGGTCAGGTCGCCGAGGTAGTCGTCCTGCAGGACTCGGTCGGCCTCGTCGCTCCACATCGGTCCCAAGCTACAAGAGCCCCCGACGATCGGCGGGAAAGTACCGGTAGACGGCCCGGCCCCGGACGGTCGAGGACGGCACCGGCCCGAACGTGCGGCTGTCGGTGCTGGCCCCCGGGTTGTCGCCCACGACCGTCACCGCCGCCCCGCTCTGGCCCGCCACCCGCTTGACCATCGTCCGGCCCGGCTGGCGGGGGTCGGTGACGGCGACGACGTCCCCGCGGCGGAACCGGCGGCCGCGCAGCACCAGCAGGCGGTCGCCGGGCAGCAGGGCGGGGCGCATGCTCTCCCCCGTCACCTCGACCCGGGCCACCGGCCGCCACCGCCAGATGGCCCATCCGGTCATGAGGGCGGCCACGACTCGATAGTGTCGGGTCGACCGTCTCATCCGGACGAAGGAGCCTAGGCATGCCCGTCGTTTCCCGCCTGCTGTCCATTCTGGACCGGGTCAGCCCCCCCGAGCTCGTCTCCGCCCACTGCGACCTGCCCTGCGGGGTCTACGACCCCGCCCAGGCCCGCATCGAGGCCGAGTCGGTGAAGGCCACCCAGGAGAAGTACCAGGCCTCCGACGACGAGACGTTCAAGACCCGCGCCCTCGTCATCAAAGAGGAGCGGGCCGACCTGTGCAAGCACCACCTGTGGGTGCTGTGGACCGACTACTTCAAGCCGCCCCACCTGGAGAAGTACCCCCAGTTGCACGAGCTGTTCTGGAACGCCACCAAGGCCGCCGGCGCCACCAAGAGCTCGGTGGACCCCGCCACCGGCCAGAAGCTCCTCGACCTCATCGCCGAGATCGACACCATCTTCTGGGAGACCAAGAAGGGGTAACCCCCCTCGTTTCGGCTGCACTTGACCGCCCATGCGCGGGTACGTGCAGCCAGAACGGAGTCAGCGCAGCAGGGTCAGGGCGACCCAGGCCCAGATGGGGCCCATGAGGAGCAGGGAGTCGAGCCGGCGCAGGGCGGGGGCGTGGGCGGTGCGGTCCCCCAGCAGGGCGGAGCCGGCCAGCGGCCCGCAGGGTGTCAGCACGGCGGCGATCAGGCCGAGCAGGAACGGCTCGGTCCCCGCGAACGGGGGGACCAGGACCACGGCGGCGAAGATGGTGAGGGGGATGAGGGCGACCACGCCCGCCGCCGGCCCCTCCCAGGCCGACGCCGCCCCCGTGCCCACCAGGTAGGCCCCGGCGTCGTACATGGAGGCGAAGGCCAGCAGCAGCAGGGTGGGGGCGATGCCGTGCTGGCGGACCAGGACGGGTGCCGCCGCCGCCAGCCCCACGGGCACGGCGATGGCGACGGTGAGGGCGATGTCCCGGGACGGGGCGCGGGTCGGCCGGCGCAGGCGGGCCACGAAGGCCACCAGCACGCCGGCCACCACGACGGCGGTCATGGCCTCGGTGTCGAAGGACGCAGCCACCGGCAGGCCGGCGGCTACGGCCGCGGCCACGAAGGTCAGCGGCCGCTCCCCCCGCTTGCGCCACACCACGCACGTCTGGGCCCCGGCCACGAACGCGGCCACCGCCAACCAGCCGCCCAACCACGCCGGGCCGGCGACGGTCAGCCCCACGGTGAGCACGGCCCAGGCCAGCCCGAGCCGCCCGTGGGGGCGGACGCTGTGGTGGACGACGGCCAGGGGCGGGCGCTCGACCACCGACGAACCCCCGTCGGCCCCGTCCTCGGCCTCGGGCTGGAGGTCCGGGACGAGGGCCAGGTTCCCCCGCACTACGGGCGGCCGGGCCGGTGGAGCTGGCGGTGGCGGTGGCACGGCCACGGGCACGGCCTGGGTGCGGGCGCCACCCGACACCGGCGGGAGGACGGCGACGACGTCGTCCCCGCTCACCTCGGTCTCCCGGTCGGCCGGCTGCCCGTTCACCCACACGCGAGACGTGCCCAGCACCCGGGTGAAGCGATCGCCGTAGCGACGGCACGCCTCGTCGAGGACGTCGCCCACGGTGGGGGCGTCGACCTCGTCCTGGGCCCGGCCCGCGGCTTCCCGGGCGGCGGCGAAGAGCCGGACGCTGGCCATCAGCCGGCCAGCTCGGCCCGACCGTCGCGGACGACGACCTTGCCCGCGCTGCTCGCCTCGAACGCGAACACGCCCGGCCCGACGCGGTACAGGCTGGTCACCAGGTCGTTGCCGGGGAAGACGGGCCGGTAGAAGCGCACGGCCAGCCGCCGCAACCTCGTCGGGTCGCCGCCGCCCACCGAGTCCACCACCGCCTTGGCGCACAGCGCCATGGTGCACATGCCGTGCAGGATCACGCCGGGCAGGCCGACGGCCCGGGCCGCCTCGTCGTCGACGTGGATGGGGTTGGCGTCGCCCGAGGCCGCCGCGTACCGCCGGGCCTGGTCAGGGTCGACGACGGTCGACACCTCGGCCACCTTGGCCGACTTGGCCTCGGGCGGGAAGGCGTGGGACGGCGGCGGGCTCCCGGCGTCGTCAGCCGGCTCGATCCCCCGGATGAGCATGGTGGCGAACTGCTCGACGACCGGCTCGCCGTCCTCACCGTCGACGCTGGCCACCCGCATGGTGAAGCGGGTCCCCATCCGGCTGCCGCGCAGGCTGGACGCCTCGGCCGAGGTCACCAGCGTCCGCCCGGGCACGAGGGGGCGCAGGAAGTGCATGTCCTGCTCGGCGTGGAGCATGGCGACCTGGTCGGCGGCGGGGATCATGTCGTGGAGGGCGACCATCATGGCGTCCCAGGTGGGAACCACGGCGAAGACCGGCGGGGCGTAGGCGCCCGAGGCGTAGGCCGGGTTGGCGTCGTTGGTGGCAGCCGCGTAGGCCCGCGCCCGGTCCGGGTCGATCGTCGCCGTCCGTGCGTCGTACCGGGTCCCGAGTTTCTCCAGGGGTAGCGCCACCTCGGTGGGACGCTAGTTGAGCCTGCGGTCCAGCTCGTCCAGGAGGCGGGTCGTGAACGCCGGGCTGAGCAGATCGGTGCCGTGCCCCGTTCCCGGCATCAGCCAGAGATCCTTGGGCTCGTTGGCCCACCGGTAGATCGTCTGGGGGTGCTCCTCGGCGAAGTAATGGTCGTTCGGGTCGGCGACGACCAGGGTGAAGGCCGGGGCGATGGCCGCGGCCTGGGCCTCGGCGTGGGGCACCCCTTCGCACACCTGGGCGATGCGGGTGCGCATGAACACGGCCAGGAACCGCCGCCCCGCCGCCGTCATGGCGTAGCGCTGGATGCGCTTGGTGGCCGGCGTGTCCCAGGCCCCCCACCATGCCGGGGCGCTGATGGCGACCACCCCGGCCACGCCCCCGAACGTGCCCCCGTGGAGCAGGACGGCGGCCCCGCCCAGGCTGATCCCGACCGTCACCACCGGCAGCGACGGGTCGGCCGCCTCCACCGCGGCCTTGACGTCCAGCGGCTCCTTGGGGCCCATGCTGCTGACCCCGCCGGACTGGCCGTGGCCCCGCAGGTCGGGGACGATCACATGCACCCGGCGGGCCAGCTCGTGGGCGAAGGCGTGGATGCGAGGCATCCGCGACGACTGGCTGAACCCGTGGACGAGGACGACCGTGCCGATGGCGTCCGGCGGCCCCTGCAGGCGGGCCCCGGCCAGGCGTACCCCGTCGTCGGTGACCAACGACAGCCGCTGCTCCGCCCCGTACTTGGGGACGAAGGCGTGCTTGCGCAGGTACCCCGCGGCGGCGCTGGCGGCTCTCCGCCGGCTCACCGAGCCCGAGCGGGGGGCTGGCTGCGTTGCCACTCGGCCTCGGCCCGGCCGAGGGCGGTCGACGGGGGGGCGCCGTGGAGGTACTCGTCCAACAGGTCGCCCCAGCGGTGGGTCACGCCCATGCGCCCGAACAGCGCGCTCATCCCCCACACCACCCGGTCCAGGATGACGTAGGAGGGCGGCATGTTCAGCGACCGGATCACGTCGCTGTACTCGCCCTGGAGGTCGAGCATGCGCTGCAGCGTGTGGCCCACGAACTCGCTGGAGTAGGTGAACTCCTCCTGCTGGAACGGGATGTACGGCAGGGTGCAGTACTCGTACAACCGCTCGGCCGCGATCCCGTGGTCGGGCGGCAGGAAGCCCGAGTGGACCAGGGCCTTGACCGTGCCCTCGGGATCCTGGGCCAGGATGTTGTCGAGGATGGGGCTGAGCCCCTCCAGCTCGCCGGGCTTCCACCGCTTGACCAGGCCGAAGTCCAGGAACGTGACCTTGCCGGTGTCCGGGTGGAAGCGGTAGTTGCCCGGGTGGGGGTCGCCGTTGAATACCCGGTGGTGCCAGATCGACCCCTCGGCGAAGCGGAACAGGACCTCGGCCGCGGTGTGTTTCTGTTCTGCCGTCGCCGTCTCGAGGAAGTCCTTCCAGGAGATCCCTTCCACCCAGTCGCTGGTGATGACCCGCCGGCTGCTGCGCTCGGGGACCACGTCGGGCACGTGGATGAACGGGTGGCCCCGGTACCGGTCGGCGAACTCCTTCTGGCAGAGGGCCTCCAGCCGGTAGTCCAGCTCGTCGCCCATGCGGGCCCGCAGCTCGTCGACCATGGGCTTGACGTCCATGTTCTTGAGGGCGAAGGAGGCAAACAGCCCGTACAGGAACTCGGCGTTGTCCAGGTCCGAGCGGATGGCCCGGTCGACGCCCGGGTACTGGACCTTGACCGCCACCAGCCGGCCGTCGGGCATGACCGCCTTGTGGACCTGGCCGATCGACGCCGCGGCCACGGGCACCGGGTCCCAGTCCAGGAACAGCTTCTCGGGATCGGCACCCAGCTCGGCTCGGATGACGCCCTCGGCCAGGCTGGGGGCCATGGGTGGCACGTCGGCCTGCAGGGTGGCCAGGGCCGCCTGGGCCTCGGGGGGGAGCCCGTCGGCGATGAAGGAGACCATCTGGCCCGCCTTCATGATCGCCCCTTTCATGCCCCCCAGGACCTTGGCCACGTCCTCGGCCGTCTTGATGGCGAACTGCTCCTCCAGCTGGGCCCGCCGCTCGTCGCTGGCCCGGGATCCGCGGACCTTGAGGACGGCCCAGTGGGCGGCGCGGCGGGTGGACAGCCGCCACACCCGGGCCTGGCGCTCCAGCCGGACCCGCCGGTCGTCGTCGGACAGGGCGACGCCCGCCCCGACCGCGGTCGCCCCCAGCAGCAGGGCCGCGCCACCGGCGCCGACGACGACGGACCTGCGCACGGCGAGCTGGGGGCTACTCGAGACCGGGCGCCTGCCCGGGGCCCACGTCGACCCGCTCGCCCGCCATGCGCACCTCGCGCTCGGCTTCGGCCTGGTGCTCCAGGCACAGCCGGGCGGTCGGGATGGCTTCCAGCCGCTCGTCCGGAATGACCTTGCCGCAGACCTCGCAGGTGCCGTAGGTGCCGTCGTCGAGCCGGCGCAGGGCGTGCTCCACGTCGGCCAGCTCGGCCTCCACCTGCTCGAGGATCGACAGATCCTTCTCCCGCTCGAAGGTCTCGGTACCCATGTCGGCCTG
This sequence comes from Acidimicrobiales bacterium, assembly GCA_035494015.1. Lineage (GTDB taxonomy): Bacteria > Actinomycetota > Acidimicrobiia > Acidimicrobiales > AC-14 > CADCTB01. The sequence continues at coordinate 34,466 of DATJHJ010000050.1, read as the reverse complement.
GTGCTGGTCGTAGGAGCTGATCTCGCCGACGCTGTCGCTCTCCGACTGGTCGCTGAGATGCTCCTCGTCGAAGGTCGTCCGCACGCCAACGAGGCGCTCGCGCTCGTCGGCCAGCCGCTGCCGGGCCTGGTCGCTGTCCATCCGGACCAGCCTAGGCGGGCGCCGACCTTACGCCGACCGCGGGCCGAGCAGGTCGGCGAGGGCTTCGTCGACCGTCGGGTAGGCGAAGGAGAATCCCGCCTCCGACAGCCGGGCGGGAATGCACCGCCGACCGGTCAAGGCGAGGGCGGGATCGGTGCGCAGGACGACTGCGCCCATGCGGACCAGCGCCGCCGGCGTGGGAGGTGCCGGCGGGCGGTGCATGACTTTCCGGAGGGCGGCCATGAGCTCGGCGTTGCGGACCGGGTTCGGGCTGGTGACGTGGACGATGCCGTGGAGGCTGGGATCGTGCTGCACTCGACGGATGACGGCCAGGAAGTCGGCGATGTGGATCCAGCTCACCCATTGGCGGCCGCTGGCGATACGGCCCCCCAGGCCCCAGCGGACCAGGCCGGCCAGGCGGTCCAGGGCTGGGCTGTCTCGGTCCAGGACGATGCCCGTACGCAGGACGACCTGCCGGGTCGAGGGCGCGGTGACCGCCGCCTCCTCCCACGCCCGAGCGACCCCGGCCATCTGCGGGGGACCGTCGGCAGGTGGGGACGATTCGTCGAGGACGGCGTCGCCCGCGTCGCCGTAGATGGCCAGCGTGCTGGCCTGGATCCAGACCGTCGGAGGCACGTCGAGCTGCGCGGCCGCGGCGGCGAGGGCGGTGGTCGGCTCCACCCGTGATCGCCTGAGCAGCTCGACGTTGGCTGGAGTCGGCCGCCGGTCGACCACCTCCCCGGCCAGGTTCACCAGCACCGCCCCGGCCAACTCGGTGGCCCAGTCGCCGACCGTCCTGCCGTCCCACCTGACTTGGCGGTACGCCAGCGCGGGCCGGGGCGAGCGGGTGAGGATCACCACCTCGTCGCCCCGTGAAGACAGGTCGGCGGCGATGCGCCGTCCGAGAGAGCCGGCCCCTCCGGCGATGACGACCTTCACCGTTCGGCCCGGGCCTTGATGGCGGCGTTCCTGATCCGGAGCAGGCGGCGGAGGTAGGCGGCGGCGAAAACGTCGGCCAGTGGCCCGAGCGGCCCCCATCCCATGCGGACGTCGACCACGTCCGTCATCACCGTGCCACTACCCTCGCCCGCGGCCGCGAACCGGTGCTCGTGGCGGAAGGCGGCGAAGGGGCCCCGGACCATCTCGTCGACGAACCGGTGGGGTGGCTCGAACTCGGTGATCCTCGACGTCATCCGCCACCGGACGCCGAGGTGGTGCGCCTCCCAGCTGACCTCTTGGCCCGCTCCGATGAGCCCCGACGTCACGCCGCCGACCGCCCGCTCCCGGGACGCCAGCATGGACTCCAGGTGGAGGTCAATGCTGCGCGACAGGTCGAAGCACGTCTCGACCGGCGCGGCGATCTCCGTCGTGAACCGCAAGGTGGGCACCATCCACTCTGCACCGGCCCGGCATACTCGGGGCCCATGCGCAAGATCGTCGTGATGATGTCCGTCTCGCTCGACGGGTTCATGGAGGGGCCGGACCATGACATCGGCTGGCACATGGTCGACGAGGAAGTCCACGAGCACTTCAACGAGCGGCTGGCCGCCATGAGCGCCTTCCTCGACGGGCGGGTCACCTACGAGCTGATGGCCGGGTTCTGGCCGACGGCGGACCAGGACCCGACCAGCGAGCCGCCCATCGTCGAGTTCGCCCGCATCTGGCGGGACATGCCGAAGATCGTGTTCTCCCGCACGCTGGAACGGGCGGGCTGGAACACGACCGTTCGGCGGGAGGTCGTGCCCGAGGAAATCCTGGATCTCAAGGCCCAGCCCGGCGGCGACATGGCCCTGGGCGGCGCCGACCTGGCCGCCACCTTCGAGCGGCACGGGCTGATCGACGAGTACAGCCTGTACGTCAACCCCATCGCCCTCGGCCGGGGCACGCCCGTTTTCTCGCCGGAGGGGGGCCGGGTCGACCTCCGCCTGGCCGAGACCCGGACCTTCGGCAACGGCGTGGTCCTCCTCCGCTACGAGCGGCCGTAGCGCGCGATCGGGTGCACCGGGCGTCGTGATTCCGGCCCCGCCGGCCGATTTCACGACGCGGAATGCACCCGATCCGCGCCGGCGGTGATGCCCGCCCGACGTGTCCCGCGGGGAATGGGGGCGCCCCTCACCGGACCGTCGGCGCTGTCACAGCGCGGCCCGAAGGAATCACCGGCCCACTGACTACGCTGTCCCCGGGCCGTTAGCTCATCGGGTAGAGCGGGAGCCTTTTAAGCTTCTGGGCCGGGTTCGAGCCCCGGGCGGCCCACGACGAGGAGCGTCCGGCGGGAGTCAGCGGTGACCGACGAGGGCGACGAGGCCCTCGGGCAGGCGTCGGTGGCCGAAACCGGGGGCGATCGCGGCCTGCACGGCATGGGCGGCGAGCAGCGCCGGGAGCCGGGACGTGTCGACCAGGACGTTCTCGTGGCGCTCGTCGTCGCGCCGCCACCCACCGTCGGGTCCGCGAACGAACACGGTGATGTGGCGGACGAACCGGTCGGGCGCCGGCACCTCGAAGAACGTCACGATCGCCCAGTCGTCCTCCAGCCGCACGTAGGGCGGCGACCCGACGCGGGCCAGGCCGAAGCGAAGGTCGCAGAGGTCGAGGGCCAGGACGCCGCCCGGTTTGAGCGCCGCGGCACAGGCCTCCAGCGTCCGCTCGATCGCCGCTTCGTCGGGCAGGTAGCTGAGGACGTGGCCGACCGAGACCACCGCGTCGGCGGGCGGGAGCGGGTCGTCGGGCAGGACCAGCACCCGCACGTCCTCCACGCCGGGAACGGCTCGCCGGGCCAGCTCGACCATGGCCGGCGAGCCGTCGGTGGCGAGGACCCGGTGGCCGGCGGCCACCAGGTGCCGGGTCAGCGCCCCACTCCCGCACCCCAGCTCGAGGACGAGGCCGCGCCGGGCCCGGACGGGCTCGAGCAGGGCCAGGATGCCGGGGGCGCAGTCATCGGCATGGAAGCCGAACCCCAGGTGGTGAACGAGGGCCAGATCCTCCCGGTAGTAGGCGCTCATGTGCCCGATCCCCCGTGTGCCCGTCGGAACCGCCCCCGATAATCCTCGCGCTGGCGTCCCACCGGCAGCCACACTGGGCGCCATGGACGACGGCCGGATCGAGTCCGTGCACGCCAGCCCCAGCCACACGTTGCGCAAGCCGGGACGGCCGAGCATCCGCCTGCTGGAGGGGCTGGGGGTCGAGGGCGATGCCCATCAGGGCCGGACCGTGCAGCACCGGTCGCGGGTCAGGCGGGATCCGAGCCAGCCGAACCTGCGGCAGCTCCACCTCGTCGCCGCCGAGCTGCACGACGAGCTGGGGGCGCGGGGCCTGCCCGTCCGGCCGGGCGAGATGGGCGAGAACGTCACCACCCGCGGCGTGGATCTCCTGGCCCTTCCGGCCGGCGCCCGGCTGCGGCTCGGGCCCGAGGCAGTCGTCGAGGTGACCGGCCTGCGCACCCCGTGCCGCCAGCTCGAGCGGATCCAGCCCGGCCTCATGGCGGCGGTGCTCGACCGGGACGACACCGGCGCCCTCGTCCGCCGGGCCGGCATCATGGCCGTGGTGGTGAACGCCGGAGAGATCCGGCCCCACGACGCGGTGAGCGTCGAGCTACCGGCGCCGCCGCACGCCGCGCTCGGCCCCGTCTAGGCCCGCCTACAGCCAACCGATGCGGGCGCTGGCCATCTCCCGATCGTCGTCGGGACGACCGAGCTCGCCCCCCGCCACCCGGGCCAGCAGCCGGCGAACGGCGTCGACGATTTCGGGGACGGCGACGCGCAGGCTCTCGGCATCGCCCGGCCCGGCCGTTCCCGGCGGGGCGCCGGCCCGGGCCAGCACGGCGTCCAGGTCGGACAGCTCGCCGGTCAGCCAGTCGAGGGGGGCGGCCGACAGCTCGGGGACGAAGTGGCGCGACCCCGGGTTCCAACCGTCGAAGCGGGGATGGTGATGGGCGCGATCGAGGCTGCCCGGAGCGCTGGCGACGGACTCCAGCAGGTCGACCCGCCACAGGGGGCGGTCGACGGCGATGGGCTGGGCCGAGTAGATGTCGCCCCGCAACGCCCCCCGCTCGAGAACGCGAAGCTCCAGCCGCACCCCGCGCTCGGGGCCCTCCTGCCCGGCCAGCGGCCGGGGGTTGACGAAGTACAGGTCGCCGACCATGACCGCGACCCGTTCGAAGCCGAAGGCGTAGAGCATCGGGAGGTCCTCCTTGGCCGCGTGGTGGCCCCACGACGGTAGGCGCGCCGCCGTGGGGCAACGACCGGGCCGGAGCTACGATGGCAAGCGTCACCGTGTCTCAGGGAGAGGGCCGTGCCTCGGTTCGGCAAGGACAAGGACGCCAGGAAAGAGGAGCTCGACCGCCAGGCTGCGGAGGAGGTCGAGCGCCTGACCCGGCGCGCCGGCCCCCCGGGCATGGGCGGCGGGATGGTTGGCCCGGGGGGCGCGCCGCGGATCGGCATCCCGTCCCCCCTGGAGCAGATCGCCGACGAGCTGCGTGACGCCCCGCCGCCCAGCATGCGCCGCATCCCTTCGGCGCGGCGAAACGCGCCCCAGCCACCGCAGCAGGCCTTCACCCCCATGCCGTCCGGGGCGGTGGGGTCGAGCTTCGGCCCCGGCGGGCTGAACCCGGGCCCGCGCACGGGGGCGATGGCACCCCCGCCGTCGGCCTTCGGCGGCGCGGGCTACGACGAGGACTACGGCGGCCCGGTGACCGGCCCGCCCGTCTACTACGCCGAGCCGGACGAAGAAGAAGAGATGACCATCACCGAGCTGGCGCTCATGGACCACGCCGCTCGGACGGGCCACAACCCCGAGGATCTGGTCATGCAGTACGACGCCACCTCGGCCGAGGACATGCGGGACCGGGCCATGCGCCAGTTCTACGAGCGCCAGCAGGCGCGTCCCGGCGGTCCCCAGACCAACAACCCCTTCGCACCGGCAGGCATGCGCGGCGGGCCCGCGGGTCCCGCAGCCAGGCGAAGCGACGACCCCGCCGCGGCCGGCGGCGCCCTGGCCCAGCGCCTGGCCAACCGCCGGCGCCGCGAGGAAGAGGAAGCTCGCCGGTCGGGCCTGCCCGCCGGCGCCCGGGATTCGTCGGCCACCGCCGCGCTCGCCCGGAACAAGCCCAAGGTGGCCTCGACCACCGCGGCCGGCGCCACCAAGCCCGAGCTCGCCGAGGACGAGGGCGCCCTGGCCAAGCTCCTCGCCCGCCGTCGCCAAAGCCTGGGGGTGGACGCTCAGGACGAGCCGGGACCGGCCCCCGGCCCGCGCCACGCCGCCGAGCGGGCGGCGACGTCGCCGGCCATGCGGGCCGTCCCGCCGGAGCCCGAGCTCGAAGACGACCAGGAGGAGGAGGCGGCGCCCGCTCCCGTCCGCAAAGCCACGGCCCGCAAGGCGCCGCCCGCGGCCAAGAAGCCCGCTCCGGCGGCCAAGAAGGCGCCGGCAGCGACGAGGGCCCCGGCCAAGAAGGCGACACCGGCCGCCAAGAAGGCAACGCCCGCCACCAAGAAGGCGGGGAAAGCCGGCGCCACCGTCGCCGAGGCCCCCGCTCCGGCGGCCAAGAAGAAGCCGGCGCCCGCGGCCAAGAAGGCGGCCAAATCGGGGGCCAAGTCGGTGTTCTGCATCGAGTGCGGCGAGAAGAACCCGGCCATCGCCAAGTTCTGCTTCAACTGCGGGAACCGGCTGGCGGTCCCGGAGGACTGACTCCTCAGGGGCGGCGGCCCATAAAGGCGACGAGGCGGTCATGGAGGGGATCGTCGACGGCGGCGGGGACCTCGGGGCCGAACACGCCCGCCTCCCGCAGCTCGGGGCTGAGCAGGTCGGAGGAGATGTCGAGGGCCTCGGCGGCCAGGTCGGGGGCGATGGTGGCGTCCTGGTCGGTGGCGCGAGCCAGATCCCAGCCGTGGACCACGAGGTCCAGGAAGTGGATGCTGACCGCCGCCGATCCGGGGATGTCGCCGAAGGGCATGTGGACCCGACGTTCCATCGCTCCCGGCTCGGCCCAGGCGGCCAGCACGGCCTCGGCCGACTCCAGGTAGCGGCTGCCGGGGTCGGGCCGGGTGTAGTCCTCCATGTCGCCGCTGGCCTCGACCCTCCCGCCCCGGGCCACGGTGGCGAACATGTGGTTCCCGCCGATGATGTGGTTCAGCAGCAGGCGGACGTCCCAGTCGCGGCACGGGGTGGGCGCGCCGAGCTGGTCGGGGCGCACCCCGGCCACGATGCGGCCGGTGGCGAGCAGGGCCCGCTGGTACTGGTTGGCGTCCACCGCCTAGGCGGCGGGAGACCGGCGCTCGTGGCGGCGCTCGGCCTGCGAGCGGGCCACCTTGCCGATGCGGCCCAGCCGGTGCACCAGCCGCTCCCGGGCCTCCTCGGCCTCCGGCGACAGGCCCTCCAACGACTCCAGCTGCCAGGCCCGCAGGACGACAGGGACGAGGATCTGGTCGTGGTGGATGGCCAGGTCGTAGATGCCGGCGTCGGCGATGGCCTTGGCGTGGGTGGAGAAGCCGTCGATGCCCGCGCCCGGCATCTGGAAGTGGCGGACCTGCCGCTCCATGGCCAGCACCATGATCGACGGGTCGAGGGCCACGGCGGCGGCGGTCACGTCCTTGTAGAACAGGTAGTGCATGTTCTCGTCGGCGGCGACCCGCGCCATCACGTCGTAGCCGGCCTTGTCCGCCATCAGCTTGCCGGTGTTGCGATGGGAGATCCGGGTGGCCAGCTCCTGGAGGGCGACGTAGACGAACCCGTCGGCCGCTCCCCACGCCGGCTGGTGGAACCCGTACTCGGCGTGCTGCATCCGGCCCCGCTCCAGGGCGACAGGGTCGGCGGTGCCGGTGACGGTGAGGTAGTCACGGATGACGATGGAGTGCCGCCCCTCCTCAGCCGTCCACCGCCGGCTCCAGGCGCCCCAGGCGTGGTCCGTGCCGAACATCCGCGAGATCTCGGTGGTGTAGTAGGGCAGGTTGTCCTCGGTGAGGAGGTTGACGATGAGAGCCCGGCGCACGGCGTCGGCCATCGGCCGCACGTCCGGGCTCCACGGCTCCCGGGGATCGTGCTTCGCCACCTCGTCCCACGGCACCAGCTCGTGGGGGAACCACTCCTTGGACTGGGCCAGATGCCGCTCCAGGAGCCGCTCCGCCTCCGGCGCCAGCTCGTGGAGAAGGTCAACCTCGTTCATCATTTTCCTCCCACGGCCGACGTCTGCTTCGTCCCACCGCAGCCTACCTACCGGTCGGTAGGCAGTTCCAGTCGCGGCGCGATCAGAACACCACGACTGATCGAAGAACTTCCCCACGCTGCATTTTGGCAAACGCCTCCTCCACGCCGTCGAGGGGAACGGTCTCGGATACGAAGCGGTCGAGCGGGAAGCGGCCGGACAGGTAGAGGTCGATCAGGAGCGGGAAGTCCCGGGTGGGCAGGCAGTCCCCGTACCACGACGGCTTCAGCGCCCCACCCCGGCCGAAGAACTCGATCATGGGCACCTCGAGGGTCATAGTCGGGTCGGGCACGCCGACCTGGACGAGGATGCCGGCCAGGTCTCGGGAGAAGAAGGCCTGGCGGAAGACGTCGGGCCGGCCCACCGCCTCGACGGCCACGTCGACGCCGAACCCGTCGGTGAGGGCCCGCACCGCCTCCACCGGGTCGGTCTGGCCGGCGTTGACCGTGTCGGTGGCGCCGAACTCCCGGGCCCACGCCAGCTTGCGGTCGTCGAGGTCGACGGCGATGATCCGCCGGGCCCCGGCCAGGGCCGAGGCGGCGATGGCCGCGTCGCCCACCCCGCCGCAGCCGAACACGGCGACGGTGTCACCGCGGGTCACCCCGCCGGTGTTCAGCGCGGCACCGAAGCCGGCCATCACGCCGCAGCCGATCAGCCCGGCCGCCGCCGCCCCCGCCGCCGGGTCGACCTTGACCGCCTGGCCGGCGGCCACCAGCGACAGCTCGGTGAAGGCGCCGATGCCCAGCGCCGGGCTGAGCGCGGTGCCGTCGGGCAGCGTCATCTTCTGCGCCGCGTTGGCGCTGTCGAAGCAGTACCAGGGTCGCCCCCGCAGGCAGGAGCGGCACCGGCCGCACGGCGCCCGCCAGGCCAGGACCACGAAGTCGCCCGGCGCCACGTTGGCCACGTCGTCGCCCACCGCCTCCACGGTCCCCGCCGCCTCGTGCCCGAGCAGGAACGGGAAGTCGTCGTTGATCGCCCCCTCCCGGTAGTGGAGGTCGGTGTGGCACACCCCGCACGCCTGGATCCGCACCAGGGCCTCCCCCGGGCCCGGGTCGGGGACGACGATCGTTTGGACCCCGACGGGCTCGCCTTTGGCCCCGGCCACCACGCCCCGCACCTCATTGGCCATGCTCGTCCTCCTTGCCGGTCGGCGCCGCGAGCAACGCGCGGATCTCGTCGTCGGTGACTTGGGTGAAGTCGTCGTACCACTGGCCCACGGCATGGAACGACGCCGGGGTGCGCAGGCACACCAGCTCGTCCGCCTCCCGGGCCACGTCGGCGCAGGTCTCGGCCGAGCCGACCGGCACGGCGGCGATCAACCGGGCGGGCGACTGGGCCCGCAGGGCGGCGATGGCCGCCCGCATGGTGGCACCGGTGGCCAGGCCGTCGTCGACCACGACCGCCACCTTGCCGCCAACGTCGAGCTGGGGCCGGCCGGGCCGGTACAGCTCCTCCCGCCGGGCCAGCTCGGCCGCCTCCCGCTCGGCCACCTGCTCCACCGCGTCGGCCGGGATCCGCAGGCTGTCGATGACCGAACGGTTGAGCACCCGCAGGCCGCCCGAGGCCAGGGCGCCCATGGCCAGCTCGGGCTGGCCCGGCACCCCCAGCTTGCGGGCCAGCAGCACGTCCAGGGGCGCCCCGAGGGCGGTCGCCACCTCGTAGGCCACGGGCACGCCGCCCCGAGCCAGGCCGAGGACGACCACGTCGGCCGCGCCGGCCAGATGGGACAGGGACGTGGCGAGGCGCCGCCCGGCGTCGGCGCGGTCCCGGAAGGCCATGTCGGGGACATTCTGCACGCCGGCCGCGGGGGAGAATGCCCGCATGCCCGACGCGGTGGTCATCGGGGCCGGGCACCACGGGCTGGTGGCCGCGGCCATGCTGGCCGACGCCGGGTGGAGCGTCGCCGTCCTCGAGGCGGGCGACGAGGTGGGCGGCGCCGTCCGGACCCAGGAGCTGACCCTGCCCGGCTTCCACCACGACACGTTCAGCGCCTTCTACCCCTTCGCCGCCGCCTCTCCGGCGCTGAACGCGTTGGACCTCGCCGCGCACGGGCTGCGGTGGCGGCGGGCGCCGTTGACCCTCGCCCACCCCACGCCGGACGGCCGCTGCGTGGCCCTGTCGACCGACCTCGACGAGACGGCGGCGTCGCTCGACACCTACGCGGCAGGCGACGGGGACAGCTGGCGACGGGTGTTCCGCCGGTGGGAGGACCTCAGCGCCCCCCTGTTCGAGGCCTTTCTCGGCCTGTTCCCCCCGGTGCGGGCCGGCACCCGGCTGGCCGCGGCCATCGGTCCCGCCGAGTGGGCCCGCTTCGCCCGCTTCGCCCTCCTGCCCGCCCGCCGGCTGGTGCAGGAGGAGTTCGCCGGGGCGGGCGAAGGCGCGGCCATGCTCATCGGCGGGAACGCGGCCCACACCGACATCGGTCCCGAGGCCGCGGGCAGCGGCCTGTTCGGCTGGATCCTGGCCTGCGCCGGCCAGCAGCACGGCTTCCCGGTCCCCGAGGGCGGGGCCGGCCGGCTCGCCGCCGCCCTGCGCCGCCGGGCCGAAGCGGCGGGCGCCACCGTCATGTGCGCCACCGCGGTGACGCAGGTGGTCGTGCGCAGAGGCCGGGCCGTGGCCGTGCGCACCGCCGACGGCACCGAGATCGAGGCCCGCCGCGCCGTGCTGGCCGACGTCGACGCCCCCACCCTGTTCCTGGACCTGGTCGGTAGCGACCACCTGCCCACCCGCGTGGTCGACAACCTCCGCCGCTTCGAGTGGGACTGCGCCACCTTCAAGGTCGACTGGGCCCTGGACGCGCCGATCCCCTGGACCGCCGCGAACGCCCGCCGGGCCGGGACGGTCCACATCAGCGACAGCCTGAACGAGCTGTCCCGGTACTTCACCGACCTGGCCACGGGGACGATGCCGGCCCGACCCTTCGTGCTGTTCGGCCAGCAGAGCGTGGCCGACCCGTCGCGCTGCCCGCCGGGGACGGCCACGGGCTGGGCCTACACCCACGTTCCGCGCGGGGCGACGTTCGAGGCCGAGGCCTACGCCGACCTGATCGAGAACCGGGTGGAGGAGCTGGCCCCCGGCTTCCGTGCCCTGGTCAAGGCCCGGCACCTGCTCACGCCGGAGGGCCTGGAGGCGGCGGACGCCAACCTCCGCGGCGGCGCAGTCGGCGGCGGGACACAGCAGCTCCACCAGCAGCTCGTCTTCCGGCCCATCCCCGGCCTGGGCCGGCCCAACACGGCGATCGCCGGGCTGTTCCTGGCCGGGGCGTCCGCCCACCCCGGGGCGGGCGTGCACGGGGCATGCGGCGCCAACGCCGCCCGCGCCGCCCTGTCGGCCGACCCGTTGCGGCGGGCCCGTCAGTGGGTGGGCTTGACCCGGCGGATGGACAGCTTGCCGTTGCGGCCCGGGCGCACGTCGTAACGGGGCTGGTTGCCCGTGGCCGGCCCGTGGACCACGTGGCCGTCGCGAAGCCGGAACACGCTGCCGTGCCACGGGCAGGTGACGCAGCCCTTGTCGTCGAACGTCCCCTCGTCGAGTGGCCCACCGGCATGGCCGCAGACGTTGGAGATGGCGACGTACGCCGCGCCCTGGCGGACGACGAGCACGTCGTCGTCACCCACCTTCACGACCCGGGGCGACTCGTCACCCACGAGCGCGAGCTCATCGTCGAGCTCCACCCACTCGTCGCCCCCGTGCTTCCACGCGTTGCGGTCGGGCCCGACGCCCTTGCGGTAGACGAGATGCCCGCCGAGGTAGCCGCCCACGGTCGCCGCCCCGGCACCCATGAACCCGAGCAGCACGCCGCGGCCCCGGCGACCCCGCCGCCGGGCCCGCCACGACAAGGTGTACAGGGTCAGTGCCGCCACGTTGCCGATGGCGTGGGCGGTGCCGATCCGCCGGTCCTCGCCGATGGTGTCAGACCAGTCGGACAGGCCAGCCGCCGCCGTGGGCAGCGCGGTCACGATCCCGATGCCGACCAGCATGTCGGCCGCGTTGCGGCCCCGCTTGCCGCCGATGATGTCGAGCACGAAGGCGCTGGTCCACGAGCCGATCGGCAGGTCGGTCAGCATCGGGTGGAGGGGGTGGCCCAGCCACGTCCCGCTCAGCACGTCCTTCACCGTCCCCGTGCCCACCTGCTTGCCCACCCAGGCCGCCACCGGCTTGCCGATGCGGTCGAGGGCCTCGGTGTCCGCCAGCCGGTCGACCAGCTGGCGCACGCTGTCAGTGGCGGCCACCGCCTACTCCGCGGCGGGGACGACCGGGAGCGACGTCATGTCGGCGAGGGGGTGCACCTTGAAATGGGCGTAGTTGTAGACCGGCGACTGCGCCAGCAGCATCTCCAGCTCGTCGTTGCTGGTGACGTTGTAGATCCAGGCGCCGCCGTGGCTGCCGACGATGTGGTAGCGGCCGATCACCTTGCCCTGCTCCTCCAGGGGCTGGGCGTAGTCCCGCATGCGCAGGACCGACTTCATCATCTCGCCCGACAGCCGGCTGATCTCCATGTGCCAGATCACGAGGAACTTCACGTGGCCTCCCGAGGGTCGTCAGGCGGCCACCTTATGCCTGCTGCTCGTCGACCTTTTCACCCCGGCCGTCGAGCATGTGGAGATCCTCGGGCCCCTCCTTCTCCAGCAGCTGCTGGATCTCGCCGGCCTCGTCGTCATTGTCGACGGCCACCGCCACCATGGCCTTCCCCTCCCGCAGGGCGCCCTGGTACTTGAGGTCGAACTCCTCCATGCTCAGCCCGCTGACCCCGCCGACCATGCCGCCGATCACCCCCCCGGCGATCCCGCCGGCGAGCACCCCGGCCCAGATGCCGCTCCCGATCACGGGACCGATGCCGGGGATCACGAAGGCCGCCGCTCCGGCCACCATCCCGAGCGCCGAGCCCGCGGCGCCGCTGGCGCCCGCCCGCTTGGCGATCTCGCCGCTGGCCTCCATGTCCCGCAGCCGGGTGTCGGGGTCGCTGGCCGCCTCCTCGACCTCCCGGCCGAGGATGGAGATGCGGTCGGCCTCCACCCCGGCCTGGCTCAGCTCGCTGGCCGCCTCGTTGGCCTTGGCCAGGTCCCCGAAGGTCGCCACCACGTTCTGCCCGCTGATCCGGGCCATCAGATGGGAAGGGGGTCGGGGATGGGCGGCTGGGGCGACGGCGGCGTGGGCATCGGCTCCGGGTCGGGCAGCGGCGTCGGCGGCGTGTCGATCGGCGGGTACGGATCGGGCTGGGACATACGCGCGCGGGTACCCGGGACCCGGCCGGGGGAAACCCACGAACGGGCACGGGCCGGCCGCCGTCTTGCCGCCCCGTTCGGGCAGTATTCGCCCATGACGACACTCGTGGTCCTCGATCATGGCGAGTCGGTCGCCATCTGCTTCGACGACGTCCTGAAGTACCACGGGAGGAGCTCGATCGCCGGGGCGGCCCATGCCTTCAAGGCGATGGAGCGGGCCTTGCCCTTGCTGTCCCCTGGTCACCCGCCGGAGCGCTACGACATCACCGTCGAGAGCGGTTTCCCCGGCGGCGGCGCAAGGGACGCGTTCGAGATGGTGACCCGGGCGGTCACCGGCGATCGTTACCGGGTGAGCTCCGAGCCCATCGGGATCGACGCCCCAGAGGCTCCGGGAGGGCACTTCTCCTTCCGCCTCGGCTACCGGGGAAGGACGGTCGACCTGGTCGCCCGGGCCGGGCTGGTGCCGGGCGAGTTCCTGCAGCTGGCCTGCAAGGACGACCCCACGCCGGCGGAGGCCGTTCGGGCCGCGCAGCTGAAGGAGGAGATGGCCGAGCGCCTGTTGGGCCTGCCCGCCGAAGAGGTCTATGACGCCGTCCTGCGCTGAGGTCGGTCGGTCGGCCCCACCCCCACGCTGGTTGCCGGGCGTCGGCACGGGGGATGTACCGCGGCGATGGCCCCCCGCCTGCGACGGGTCGACTGCTCGGCCCCCGGCATCCGCCGGAGGAAGGTGGGGCGCGGGTTCGCCTACCTGGACCCTTCGGGCGGCCGGGTCACCGATGCCGCCACCCTCGACCGGATCAGGGGCCTGGTGATCCCGCCGGCGTGGACCGACGTGTGGATCTGCACCGATGCCCGCGGCCACATCCAGGCGACCGGGGTGGACGCCCGGGGGCGGCGCCAGTACCGGTACCACGACGTGTGGCGGGAGCGGCGGGACCGGGAGAAGTTCGACCACATGCTGGAGTTCGCCCGGGCCCTGCCCAAGCTCCGCCATTACGCCCGCGAACACCTGGCCGAGGAGGGGCTGACCCGGGAGCGGGTGCTGGCCTGCGCGGCCCGGCTGCTCGACCTGGGCTTCTTCCGGATCGGCACCGAGGGCTACGCCGAGGAGAACCAGACGTACGGGCTGGCCACCATCCACAAGCGGCACGTGAAGCTGGAGCCGCCGAGCACGGTCAACTTCGACTACACGGCCAAGGGCAGCAAGCGGCGCATCCAATCCGTCGTCGACCCTGACGTCTACGCCGTGGTCGAGGCGCTCAAACGGCGCCGGGGTGGCAAGCCCGAGCTGCTGGCCTGGCGCCGGGGCAAGGAGTGGGTCGACGTCCGGTCGGCCGACATCAACGCCTATATCAAGGAGGTCACCGGCGGGGAGTTCTCGGCCAAGGACTTCCGGACCTGGAACGCCACCGTGCTCGCCGCCGTCGCCCTGGCCGTGTCCACCGGGGCGACCAGCGCCACCGGCCGCAAGCGGGCCGTGACCCGGGCCATGAAGGAGGTGGCCCACTACCTCGGCAACACGCCGGCCGTCAGCCGCGCGTCCTACGTCGACCCCCGCATCGTCGACCGGTACCTCGCCGGCCACACCATCGCCCCCGCCCTCGAACGGGCGCTGGTCCATGCCCCCGCCGATCCGGCGGCGGCAGGTACGCTGCTGACCCAGGGGCCGATCGAGGAAGCCGTCCTGGATCTGCTGGAGGGCGGTGCGAACCCGCCGAAGGAGCTGGTGAGTTGAGTACTGGGGCACAACCGCAGTACGGCGCGACGCTCGGCGAGATCATGGGGACCCTGGACGCCGCCGGCTTCAGCGCCCAGATGGCCTCCCGCCCGGGCGGGATGATCCTGTGCTTCACCTGCCGGAACGAGAGCCCGGCCGCCGAGTTCGACATGCAGGCCCAGCGGCGGACCGAGGGGGCGTCAGATCCCGACGACATGCTGGCCATCGTCGGCCTGGTCTGCCCCCGCTGCGGCACCAAGGGGACCGCGGTGCTGGGCTACGGCCCGGAGGCCGACCCGGACGACTCCGAGGTCCTCGTGCGCCTCGGCATCCACCACTGAGGGAGCGCTAGCCGAAACCGACGTGGCCGTAGGTGCTGCACAGGCCGTAGGCGTTGATGAGGACGAACGAGGCGACGACCCACAGCACGACGCGCCGCCGCCACCCGGTCAGCAGCCGGCTTCTCGCCATGGCCGGCGGCATGTACCAGCCGGGCAGGTCGCCGAGCGGCGTTCCCGTAGAGTCCACCAGCGGCACGGCGTCGTCGCCCACCTCGGTGTCGGGATCGGCCGCCATGGCCAGCGCCGCCAGCTCGTCGTCATCGACCCACTCGTCCACCCACACGTCGGTCACCCTTCGACGGTACCGCCGACCACGCGGCTGCGGGTACCGTCCCCCCGTGCCGCCGGAGGACTGTGTCGAGGTCGTGGTCACCGGGCCGACGGCGGAGTGGCTGGCCGGGTTCACCCGCAGCCTGGTCGACGACCGGCTCGTCGCCTGCGGCCACGTGCTCGACCCCATGCGGGCGATCTACCGGTGGGACGGGGCCGTCCACGACGAGCGCCAGGCCCGGGTGGGCCTGCACACCCGGGCATCGCTGGTCCCCGAGATCGTGGCCCGGGCCGACCGGGACCACCCCGACGAGGTGCCGTGCGTGATCGCCCTCCCCCTCGCCGGCGCCCACCCCGCCTACCTGCGCTGGATCGTCGAGGAGACCTCAGGTCCCGACCGCGCCGGTCGGGCCGAACCGCTCGACCCGGATGGCAGCGGCGGGAACGCCTGACGCCACGAGGAGATCCGTGGCCGCGTCGGCGAAGCCGGCCGAACCGCAGACGTAGGCGGTCGACGCACCACCGGGCGGCTGCACCAGGTCGGCGGCCGCCAACCGGCCCGGCGGGCGGGCCTCCCCCTCCGGGGCCTTGCGGGTGTACACCACGGTGGTCTCCGGTCCCGGCAGCTCGGCGGCGTAGAGCAGGTCCTCGGGCGAGCGGACGGAGACGACGAGGCGGACCAGCTCGGACCGGCCGGTGCGGCGGGCCAGCCGGAGCATGGCCATGAGCGGGACCAGCCCCGACCCGCCCCCGACCAGCAGCGCCCGCCGGTCGCCGTCCCACACGAACCAGCCGCCGATGGGGCCGCGGACCTCCAGCTCGTCGCCGGGCTGGACCACGTCGTGCAGGAAACTGGACACCTCCCCGTCGACCAGGCGCTCGACGGTCAACTCGATCTCGCCGGACTCGTCGGGCGCGGATGCCACCGAGTACGACCGGGACGCGGTGTAGCCGTCCGGCGCGGTGAGCCGGACGACGTAGTGCTGGCCGGCCCGGTGCGGCGTGGGGTGCTCCAGCCGCAGCCGGAAGGTCTTGGCCCGGCTGGTCTCGTCGGTGACGCTCACCACCGTCGCCGTCTGCCAGGCGGTCGGCGCCGGTGGGACCGCCACCTCAGTCGCCCTGGTAACGCTGCTCGAGCCAGGGGTCGCCGCGGTCGTGGTACCCGTTGCGCTCCCAGAAACCGGGCTCGTCGTGGTCCAAGAGCTGGAGGCCGGCCACCCACTTGGCGCTCTTCCAGAAGTACAGGTGCGGCACGAGCAGCCGGGCCGGCCCGCCGTGCTCGGCCGGCAGCGGGCCGCCGTCGACCTCCCACGCCACCCACGCCTTGCCGCCGGTCACGTCGGCCAGCGGCAGGTTGGTGGTGTAGCCGGTGTGGGACACGGCCATCACGAACGCGGCCCCCGGCAAGGGCCGGGCCGCGTCCAGCAGGGTGTCGACCGAGACCCCCGACCACGTCATGTCGAACTTGGACCACGTGGTCACGCAGTGGATGGCGCCCTCGTAGGTGGACGGGGGCAGGGCCTGGATCTCGTCCCACGTCCACGTGGTGGTCTGCTCGACCAGGCCCTCGACGGTGAACGTCCAGTCGTCGGTCGACAACTTCGGCGTGGCCTCGGCGGTGAGCACCGGCCACTGCCCGCCGGTGTCGTACTGCCCGGGCGGCAACCGGTGGTCGCCGACCTCACGGCCGCGGCCGGTGAACCCTCGGGTGATCTTCACGGGGCCGATTCCAGCACCTTCACCGGCGCTTCGCCTCGTCGAAGGCCAGACCGCTCGACCCCTCGCCCCGGCCCACGCTCACCCGGCGGGTGACCCACCGGGCGTACGAGCCGTCGACCCGGCGGGTGACGACCGGGACCCGCCGGACGCGCACGCCGTCGCGCGGCACCTCGCCGTCGGCCAGCCGCCGCTGGGCGTCCTCGGGCACGAAGCGGCCGGCGGGCGGGGGCTGGCCCTCGATCCGACCCCGCACCAGGGCCGCGGCTCGGTAGCCGTCCGACGTGGGCAGGTACGGGATCCAGTGGTCGGGCACGGCGGTGCCGAGGCGGTAGTCGAGCTCGGCCCGGGCGACGGGGCCCGGTCCCGGGTCGGGCGGCGGCCGGCGCTCGTCGGCCCGGCTGTGGGGATCGCCGCTCGGCCCGGTGACCGTCCGCTCGACGGCCCAGACCATGTTGGCCATCTCGTCGCGCAGGTACAGGACGTCCTCCAGCAGCGGGCCCTCCTGCACGCTCACCGCCGCCGGGGGCACGAACAGCCCGTCGACCGCCGTCCCGCCCGACGTGGCGGTGATGGCGAACATGCGCCACGACCCGTCGCCGGCCGGCTCCACCCGGTAGCGCTCCTCGAAGGTGGTGGTGAAGACGACCGAGTCGACGGTGGTGAACGAGCCGTGGGGGACGTCGAGGGGGACGACCAGCCAGTCGACCCCGAAGGCCATGCCGTATTCGACGAGGAGCAGCCGAGCCAGGTCGTAGGGCTCGGCCTCGATGGCCCCCAGGCTCACCGCCGCGTCCTCGAACTCCCACAGCCGATCGGCCGGCATCCCCGCGTAGCGCAAGGGGGCGGCGGCCACCAGGGCGACCTGGGAGGTCGACGCCTCCGGCGGCCCGGGCGCCGCCGCCGGGTCGCCGGCGGCGTCGAACGACCACCAGTCCACCGACCCCCCGGCGAAGGCCGGGGCCTTCAGGGTGCGCCGGCCGTCGCCGCCCGGGGTGACGTCGAAGGCGTACTCCAGCCGACCGGGGACCCACGAGGACGAGGCGTCAGGCGCCACGTCGGGCCGGTACCAGCGCCGCCAGCCGGCGAGGGTGGCGGCCAGGGCGTCGCGCTCGGCGTCGTCGGCGGGGGCGAGGAACGCGGGCACGCCGTCGGCCGCCGCCTCCACGGCCTGGGCCAGGGCCTCGGCGTCGGGCAGGTTCCCGCCCACGACGGCCAGCAGCCCGGCGAAGGTGGGGTCCTGGCGCGGGTCGGCGGGGCCGGGCCCGCCCAGGGGGCACCCGGCGACCAGCGCGTCCCGGAAGCCGCCGAGGCCGGCGTCGTCCAGGGCGGCCAGGGCCACGGCGCCCGCTTCCGCCCGCTGGCGCAGCCCCGGCCCCGCACCCGCCGGGGGCGGTTCCGCCTCGACCGCCGGCTCCAGCAGCATCGGTGGGTGGAACGGCTGCTGGTGCCCGGCCGCGCCCGGCCGCCACGACTCCACCCGGGCCGTCGTGGCCGCCACCCGCACGCTCACCGGCGTCCCCGCGTCCTCGCCCTCGAGCTCGCCGAACTGCCTCTGCCGGCAGAGGAGCCACAGCGGGTCGGCGATGCGGGCCTCCAGCGCCGCCTTCGGGTCGCCGGTGACCGACTGGGGCTCGAGCCGGGTGATGTTCGGCGGTTCGAGGGCGACCAGCGCCAGCCCGGCGGGCACGGCCACGGCGCTGACGACCTCGTCGAGGCTCATGGCTCGGCCCG
This sequence comes from Acidimicrobiales bacterium, assembly GCA_035494015.1. Taxonomy (GTDB): domain Bacteria; phylum Actinomycetota; class Acidimicrobiia; order Acidimicrobiales; family AC-14; genus CADCTB01. The sequence continues at coordinate 16,130 of DATJHJ010000050.1, read as the reverse complement.
CACGAACTTGGTTACCGCGTCGACCCGGGCCTCCTCGTAGAGCTTCCCCCAGTGGAAGGCGGGCTCGCCCTGCAACGACCACTCCTGGAAGTACAGGGCGGGGAGCAGGCGGGACACGGCCGGCAGCCGCTCCAGGGTGACCCCCCGGATGCGGGCCAGCTCGAACAGGCCGTCGAGCGCATCGGCCAGCTTGTCCCGCCCCCACGGCTTCCCGTCCGGGCTGAGGGCCAGGAGGATGGCCTGCGGGGCCCGGGCGCCGGGCCCGTCGGCGTGCACGGCGAGCCCCGTCGTGTGGGTCGCCTCCAGCGTGCCGTCGGGCCCGGGGACCCGCCGCGGCACGACCTCGGTCCACTGGTCGACGACGAAACCGGCCAGCCGGGCACCGCCGGCCAGAGCGACGTCGCGCGGCCACTCCAGAACGGTGGCCGTCACGGGGTCGGGCGGGAGGGGTTCGGCATCGGCGAAGGGCAGCCCGACCCAGGTCGACGGCGCCCCGACGGGGAGCTGGCAGACCCGCAGCGCCGGCCGCCGGCCCAGGGCGTCGCGGAACGTCACCGTCTCGCTGTAGCGGGCCACGCTGGCCCGCACGCTGGCGGCCCGGGCCAACCACGGCCGGATCTCCGCCCCGTCGGCGGCGTCGACCCCCTCCGGTCCGAGGGCGGCGGCGAAGGCGTCGCTCCCCGCCGCCGGGGGCACGATGACCGCCAGGGCCAGGAAGTCGTCGCCGAACACGGCCCGCAGGGCGACAGGGTCGGAAGTCGCCACCCCGGCGGCGGCCAGCCGGCGGCGGGCCTCGGCCACCAGGGCGGCGGCCAGGCCGGTCCGGTCGTCCGCGTCCAGGCGGGCGACGTCGAGGCCGGCCCGCACGCCGAAGGGGGCGAGGGCGGCGACCACGTCCGCGGGAGCGACGCCGGGCACGTCGACCGCAGCCAGCGCATCGGCCAGCGCGGCCCGGGCCTCGGCAGCCCGGGCGGCCAGGTCGGCGCCGTCCTCCTCCCGCCCGAGGGCGGCCCCGTCGACCGGCCGGGCACCGGCGACCAGGGTGCGCAGCGAGCGGGCCACCTGCCACGTCATCGGGTCGAGGGGAGCGCCGATGCGGAACGACACCGTCGACACGGCCGGGTCGGCGCCGTCGGCGTCGTAGACCACGTCGAGGGCGCACAGCCCGGCCGCGGCCACCCCTACCGGCGGCGGGCCGAGGGCGCCCTGGGCCCACGCCTCCAGCGCCGGCTCGGCCGCGGCACGGGGGGCACCGGCCCACCCGGCGACCGCGGGCCGGGGCTCGGGGACGACGACCAGCAGGCGGTGGGTCAGGGCCGTCCCGGACAGGGGTGTGCGGACGACGTCGGGTTCGGGCGGGAGGGCCTCGCCGCCACCGATGGCGTCGAGGGCGGCCGCGGCCCGGGAGGTGTTGCCGAGCACCAGCTGGTGGACGGCCTCGGACAGCAGGAGGTCGGCGACGGCGTCGTGGAGCCCGTGCAGGTCGGCGATGGCGGCGACGACCAGGTCGACCTCGCCCGGCGCCGGCGGCGCCCACGGCCCGAAGCGCTGATCGTCGGGGCCGTCGGCCAGCTTCTGGCGGATGGCCGCCTCCGACCCGGCCAGCAGCTCCAGGATCGCCACCCCGTCGACCACGTTGGTCGCCGCCACCGCCTCGGCCGCCGCCCCCCGGTCGGTGAGCTTGCCCGCCACCACGGGCGCCAGCACTCGCAGCACGTAGACGTAGCGGTCCAGCTCGTGGACGCCCGGCTCGGTCCGCTCGTGCAGCCACCGCTCCAGCCGGTAGCCGAGCAGGGCACCCAACGGCTGGCCGTTGCGCACGCCGTCGACCACGGCCATGGCCTCGCGCACCCGGGTGCTCGACAGGTCCACTTCCAGCGCCCCGCCCGCGGCGCCGGCCTGGTGCGTCAACCGCCCCGACCGCAGCACGCCCGCGGTGGCCGCGTGGCTGATGCTCGGGGCGTGGACGAAGCCGCCGTCGCCGCGGTTCCGGAGCACGGTGCCCGCCACGCCGTCGACCGGGGCCGCGGCCACCGGCGGCTCGGGCCGGAGGTGCTCGACCAGGCCGTAGGCGCCGAGCACGCACCCGGTGGGGCGAGCGTCGCGCAGGAAGTCGAGCCGGTTGGTGGCGATAGAGGTGAGCCAGGCGTCGAGGCGGTGCGACGTGCAGTCCAGCGTCTCGGCCAGGTACTGGGCCCGCTCGGCCAAGGCGTCGATGCGCAGGATGGCCTCCATCGCCTCCCGCACCTCGGCCCGCCGGTGTTGGGCCCGGACGAGCTCGGCCACCAATCCGAGGGCCCGGCCCTGGCGCTCGACGGCCACCGGGACCTCCCCGTCGGAGGTGAGCAGGGCGAAGGCCGACCGGGGCCGGTCGGGCGGCAGGGCCTGGCGGGCGGCGAGCCGGCCGAGGTCGAGACCGGCGCCGGCATCGTCGAAGGCGGCGACCAGCTTGGCCGTGACGGCCAGGTCGGGGCGGTCGTCGAGGGCCACGTCGACGGCCCGCCGGACCAGGTCGAGGGGCAGGCGCTCGGACGACTGGTGCAGGGCGATCCCGGCGAACTGGTCGATCTCCTCCCGGCCGGCCACCCGCTCGACCCGGCTGCGCTCGATGCGGTCGGCCATCCCGAGCAGGGCCTGCAGGACGCTGGTCGGCCGGGGGACGGGCCCGCCGCCGAGCAGGGCCTCGATGAACGGCTGGTCCCGCCCGTCGGCCAGGGGCAGGGCCAGGTCGCGGTCGTCCTTGTCGAGCAACCAGTCGGTCTTGATGGCGGACGGGTCGGTGACACCGCCGGAGAGGTGCAGCGCCATGTGGCGGTCGATCTCGCGCTGGGCCCCGGCGTTGTCGCCGCCGCCCAGGAGGTCGACGACGGGCTCGTAGCAACGGTCGTTGGTGATCGTCCTGACCCGCAGCCCGACCATCACCGGGCTCATGCCCATGGCCTCGCGGACGGCGGCGTCGAGGTCGCCGTCCATGACGGTGGGGACCGACGCCGCTCCCGCCCGCCAGAACGGCAGCAGCCGCTCGAGGAACTGGACCAGGCCGCCCTCGGCCACGCCGGGTACCTCGGGAACCAGGGCGGCGGCGTCGGTGGGCAGGAGGGGGAGCAGGCCGTAGGGCTGGTCGCCGACCCGCAGCGTGGGCAGCGGCCCGCGGCCCCGGACCCGGTCGATCCAGTGCCGCCGCAGCCGGGCCACGGTGAGCGGCGAGATCGAGCGGGGGCTGACCACCCGTTCGAGGAACTGGCCCCAGGTCGCCTCCCACAGGGCGGTGTGGAAGGCGCCGGTGACGTCCGAGCCGTCGCCGCCGGGGAGGGGGGCCAGCCCGGCGCCGTCGACCCCGAAGGCCCGGGCCAGCAGGCCGGCGGCGGTGCCGGCGGCCGGCGTGGGCACGGGTGCCGCGGGCGGTGGGGCGGGCGGGGTGCGCCCGCTCCACCCGGCCCGGTCGGTGGCGGTGTTGTTGGTCGGCGTGCCCGGGGCGACGAACTCGGCCGTGACGCCGAAGCGGTGGGCCAGGAGGAGCCGCTCCAGACGGGCGGCGGCGTCGTCGGGGTCGAGGCTGGACCGGACGCCGAGGACGACCACCCGGTCGACTGCGGCCCCGGGGTCCGGGAGGTCGGCGAGGGGGACGGTGACGGCCATCCCCACCCGCTGGGCCTCGTCGTAGGCGGTCATCCAGCGCGTCTCGGCGTCGATCAGGGCCAGCTCGCCGGGCGGGGGGCCGGCGGGATCGAGGTCGTCCAGGCCGGGGAGGCCGGTGGTCAGCTCGTCGGGCACCGCCGCGCCGGGGGCGTGGACGGTCACGCCGCCCTGGGTGACCAGGACGTGGAACCGGTCGGGCAGGGCGGTGGCCCTCGCCCGGGCGTTGGACCTGGGCGCGATGTCGTCGGGGAAGTCCGGAGCGCCCGCGGGCCGGTCGCCCAGGTTCCGGGGGGTCAGGGCATGGCCCACCCATCCGGCCCGCCGGGGCCCGACGGCGGCGACCAGCGCCGGCCACGCCTCCGCGGTGTCGCCCGCCACCCACACCGCCTGCCAGTAGTCCCGGCCCGCGGCCTGCTCGGCGTCGCTGAGGCCGTCGTCGAGCCGGGTGATGTGGACGTCGTCGGGATAGATGCGCACCCGCAGCTCGTCGCCGGCCATGGTGAACCGGGTCTCGATGCGCACCGGGAGCAGGACGAGGGGGACGTCGGCCTCGACGGTGAAGTCGTCGACCAGCAGGGCGGCGACCACGGCGTGGAGGTCGCGGTCGAGCTGGGCCAGGTCTGCGGCCAGGTTGCGGCGCCGGCCGACCAGGGCGTCGACCTCGGCCCGGGCCGCGGCCGCGCCGGCCACGTCGCCCGCCGCCCGCCGGTCGCCCTCGTCGGCCCGGCGGCGGGCCAGGTCGGCGTCCAGGGCGGCCCGGTCGCCCCGTTGCCGGTCGCGCTCGGCGACCAGCCGGGCCACGTCGGCCCGGGCGGCGACGACCTCGTCGGGCAGGTCGCCGGCCACGGTCAGCCGCCCCCGCCGATGATCATGTCCGTGGCCGGGAAGGCGGCCCGGGCCGGGAGCTGGAACAGCAGGTGGGCGGTGGTGGCCGCGTCGACCCCCCACGCCGGCTCACCGGCCACCAGGGCCCGGGGCGCGGTCGGGATGAACCCGCCGGGGACCACGCCCAGGTCGGCCCAGATCAGGTCGTCCCGGGAGGGGGGCGGACCGGGCACGTCGCGGGACTCGTCGAAGCCGAACCGGGGCTCCGTCGGGTTCTCGGACAGGGTGAACCACAGGTTCGGATCCGCCTTGGCCGTCGCCGCGGTGATGTCGAAGCCGACCAGCAGCAGGTTCGGCGGCAGGGGCACGCGGAACAGGGTCTCGGCCGGGGGGTCCCGCTGGAACACGGGGATGGCGTGGGCGCCGAGGTGGTCGGCCTCGGCCACATGGGCCACCACGCCGGGATAGCGGCGGACCAGCTCGCCGCGCACGAGGAACACCACCCGTCCGGCCAGGCGGGGGTCGAGGTGCCCCCCGAGGGCCACGGGCGAGAAGGCGTGGACCTCCTGCTGCAGCTCGTCGTTGGTGGTCCAGAAGGCGCGGAAGCAGGTTCCCCGCTGGTCGGTGGGGTAGCCCCGCCACAGCAGCTCCCGGCCCATCTCGTGGTTGAGCCCCACGAGGAAGGCCTCCACGAAGACGCTGTTGGTCTGCAGCATGGTGACCAGGTCGGGCTGGGTGATGCGGCCGACCCCGGGGATGACCCACTCCTTGTCGTAGCGGTGCAGGGCCAGGACCATCGGGTAGCGGAAGTGGGGGCAGGCCATGACGGGCTCGACCCGCCGGTCGGCGAACCAGTCGGCGGCCAGCCACGGCGGAAAGGTGCCGAGCCGGCCGAGCACCCGGTTGGTGACGGTGACGGCCGGCTGGAGCCTCTCCAGCAGGCCGAGCGAGGCCACGTCGACCCGGTTGCGGTCGATGTCGACCAGGGCCCCCTCGCGCCGCACGAACGTCGCCGACGTCTCGGCGAGCGACCCTCGCAGGCCGTCGCCCCCCAGCTCGCGGGCGCGACCCAGACCCTCCCGCAGGCGGGAAAGGGTCATCCGCTCCGGGCCCAGGTCGGCGTCGGGGTCGATCTCGTGGCCGCCCGCCCGGGCCCGATCGAGCAGGCGCTCGGCCAGGTCCGTCAGGCGGCCGGCGTCGACCACCACCAACCGTTCCGGCGACGTCGGGTCGCCCAGGCCGAGGCGGGCGGCCAGCAGGGCGTCGACCGGCCACTCGTCCTCCTGGGTCGCGCCCGGGAAGGTGCGCAGCAGCTGGGCCGCGCCGGCGGCGGCGACGGCGGCCTCCCGGTCCCGGTCGATCTCGTCCTCCGGTGGGATGGCGGCGAGGATGCGTTCGAGCACCGCGGCCGAGAACCGGCGGGCGTAGATCCCGGCGGGCACGTCGAGCTGGCCGACGCGGTCGGCGGACATGACCTGGGCGGCCGACGGCCCGGCCAGGCCGTCGAGCACGCCGCGGTCGAGGTCGCCGAGGACGGCGAAGGCGGCATCCGAGAGGGTGGCGATGCCGTCGGGGCGGGTGTAGAGGCGGACCCAGTCGCGGGTGGCGTTGTCGTCGTCGACCAGCAGGCGGGGGGCGACGCCGGCCACGCCGAAGCGGCGCAGCGGGCCGGCGGGGCGGCTGAAGCGGCGGAAGGCCCCGGTCGGCACGGACAGCGGGAGCGCGCTGGTCTCCAGCTCGGCGTGGACCGTCCGGCCGGGCGAGGCCAGGACGCGGGAATGGGTGCGCTCGGTACAGGCGACGAGGGCCGCAGGGGTCATGCGGGCCAGGTGGCGGCGGTGGAGCGACTCGCCCACGTAGCGGGCGAACTGGGCCAGGCGCAGGGCCCGGTTGGCGCCCTCCACGCCGGCCACCTGGTTCCACGCCTCGGCCATGAGGGCCTCTTGCTCGGTCTGCACCACCCGGGTGCCGACGCCGGCCACCACACGGTGCCGGGTGTCGAGGTTGAGGTCACGGAACCACGGCGGGGCGCCGGCGTCCACGTGCTGGAGGGCCACGTGGTTGCCGGCGTAGATCGGCGGCCCGACCAACGGGTCGGCGGGCGGGCCGGGGGCGTGGGCCTCGGCGTCCGGGGCGTTGAGGGCGTCCCGCAACGCGTCGACCGTGGCCGGCGGCCACTGCTGCTCGGCCTCAGTTGGATAGTCGCCCGGCGGAGGGTCGTTGATCGAGACCACGGGCGCCAGCACGACCTGCTCCACGGCGTCGAGGGGGGCCAGGCCGAACTCCGGGCGGCTGGCGTCCATCCTCCGGCGACCGACGCCCGGCGGGGCGGGCAGGGCCCGGAGGCGGCGGGCCAGGGACTCGAAGTTGCCGTCCTCGCCGGTGGCGAACTCCCACGAGTAGTAGACGGGCAGCGTGACCTGCTGGTCGCCGTCCTCCCACGCCCGGCCCAGCGGATCCTCGGCCCGGACGTCCTGGCCGAGCCCGGCCCGCACGCCGACCTTGAAGGTCGGGACGAGGCAGGCGACGTAGGCCGTGCCCGGGCGCAGCCGGCGGGGGCACACGATCCTCGACAGGTTGAGGCGGGCGTTGACCTCGGCCAGCCGGTCGCCCACCGGCGCCACCCCGCCGCCGGACTTGGCCCCCATGACCTGGGCGTGGGCCCAGGCCCAGGCGTCGTCGACCGGCGGCAGCTCGGAACGGGGCAGGTCGCGCAGCACGGCCAGCGACCCGGGGCGGCCGGGGACGGGAGCGAAGCGGCGGTCGACCACGACCAGGCTGACCCACGGGACGAGGCGGCCGTTGACCGGGGCGGCCGGGGTGAACATCCACGGGAAGTCGGGCCGGTCGAGCTCGATGAGCGCCAGGTCGTCGACCTCGGCGTCGTGCTGGCCCGGCCGGGGATAGGTCCGGATGACCTGGCGGGCGTCGATGGCGGTGACGTCGCCGGGGCCGAGCACGGTCAGGGCGACGGGGCGGGTGGGCTCGGTCACCCCGCCGTCGTCGGTGACGGGCACGACCCCGCTCACCGCCGGTCGCCAGGGCGACAGGTTCCAGTCGAACGGGCGGCTGACGGTGGCGGCGATGCCGCTGCGCACGTAGGGCAGGAACGTGTAGCTCTCCAGGACGATCTGCTCGAGGGGCGCGGGCGTGCGCACCAGGCGCAGGGCGTCGCCGGCCACGAACTCGGGGAAGTCCCGCAGCGACGGCCCGCTCATGGTCCCGCCCCCACGGCCACGCCCAGGCGGGTGAGCTGCAGGTCGGTCCGGCCGGCCAGGTCCTCGGCGACCACGCTGTAGCTTGCGGCCGGCCCGGTGGCGACGAGGTCGGACACCCGGGACAGCACCGTCTCGGCCGGATGGGCCATGCGGATGGGCTGGGAGACGGTGGCGTAGGTCGTGGGGGCCCGGAGGTCCGACCGTCCCGCGGCCCCGGCGGCGAGGGTGAGGGCCTTGGCCCCCATGCGGAACACGTCGTCGCGCAGCCGGGTGCCCTTCACGCCGGCGCCGTCGGTGCGGAACGTCTCGTACTTCAGGTCGCTCTGCTGAGCCCGGGCCTCGTCGAAGGCCGCCCCCTTCGACGGGTTGACGGCCACCCCCGCCATCATGTCCTCGAAGGCCGGGGCCGACAGCTTCTGGTCGTCGGTCAGATCCAGGAACTGGGCGGGGGCGAAGTGGTCGTTGAGGAACGACACCGACGGGGCGGGGACGCCGTTGAGGGTGGGCACGCCCAGGCTGATGCGACCCTGCCCCGCCGGCACCCGGCTCGGCCCCACCCGGGTGATCACCTTCTCCAGCGGCAGGGCCCGCTGGCGCACCTCGAAGGCGCCGAGGGGGTGGACCAGCAGCCCGGTGGCCGCGGGGTCGGCGCGCAGCGTGACCAGCCCGTCGGCCCCTGCCGGCAGCCGGGTCTGCCACGCGCTCGGGTCGCTCAGGGCGTCGACCACCAGCTGGCGCGGGCTGGCCAGCGGGGCGGGCGGGTTGTCGGCCGAGCCCCACGTGATCGACGGCAGGTCGACGTCGTCGTCGATGATCAGGAAGATCTCGACGTGGGCCCAGCCGTTGGCCTGCCAGGGCGCCGGCCCCTGCAGGTGGAGGTGGAGGGTGACCGCGGCCAGCGTGGCGCCGAAGACCCGGATCGAGACGCCGGCCTCCAGGTCGGCCTCGAAGGCGAACGGCGAGAAGTGGACGATGGCGTCCAGCGACAGCCAGCCGTGGGCGTCGGCCGGCCCCAGCTCGGCGAACAGCTCGGCCCGGGCGCCGAGCTGGAACGAGTTGGTGGTGAGGGCCAGGTAGGCCTCCTCCCGCAGGCGCAGGATCGACCCGCTGGCCACCTCCACGCTGAGGCGGTGGAGCCCGGAGAGCTCGGCCGGCGGGGTGAACCGGGGGTGGAACCCGCCCGCGGTGATGGCCATCTCCGGCGACCCACCGAAGCGGATCAGGAACCCGATGTCCCCGTCGACCGCCACCCCGGCCAGGCGGCTGTCGGCCAGGCTGGCCAGGACGAAGACCCGGTCGGCGGAGAACTCCCCGATGATGTCGGCCTTCAGGTCGACGATGGGCAGCTCCGGCGCCGGCACCTGCACCTTGACCTGCCCGAGGAGCACCACCTTGGGGTCGGGCAGCGACAGCACGAGCCCCAGCGAGGCGGTGACGAAGCTGATGGGCCGGCCCCAGCCGAGCTGCAGCATGGGGCCGACCACCACCCCGCCGTCGAAGGGCGGGAACACGTTGGCCAGGGTCTCGACGATGGCGGGGGCGGCGGCCACCACGTCGTCGGGGAACAGCAGGTGGTCGACGGCGTGGCTGCGCATGCCGGCCCGCAGGGCGTCGGTGTCGATGGTCCGGTGGACGCCCAGCAGCCCGCCCACCGCGTTGAGGGTGAACCCGAAGGTCAGGTCGATGGGCGGGTGGAACGGCACCGACATGACGACGACCAGGGAGAAGGCGGGCGGCGGGGCCCCCGGGTCGGCGAGGGTCAGCAGGCCGACGGCGCGCACCTCGACGGGGCCCATGCGCAGCTGCAGCGCCCCGCCGAACTCGTCGCGGTCGTTGCGCCGGCGATGGAGCAGGATGCCGCCGCCGTTCACCGCTCCCGCGTCGATGGTCAGGCCGATGGCGTCCGGGGCCTTGGCGCTGACCGAGACCGACGATTGGCCGGCGGCCACCGCGTCGGGGTCGACGGCGACGTGGACGCCCGCCCCGTCGACCAGCAGCCGGGCGGCCTGGCCCAGCCCGCCCCCGATGGCTGCCCCGACGTCGAGGCCGTCGTCCCAACGCAGCGTCACGGACTGGACGTCGACCAGGCCCGACGACGGCCGGGCCGGGACCGTGGCCGCGTCGTGCACCCCCCCGCCGACCGAGAGCCGGCCGCCGTCGTCCAGGGCCAGCACCAGGTCGGCCGTCACGCCGCCCCCGCCGCCGGACAGGAGCTGGGACACGAACGAGCCCCCCACGCTCACGTCGCAGTCCTTGGCCGTCAGGACCAGGCGGAGGCGGGGCAGCCCGCCGTCGAGGCGCAGGCTGACGGCCAGGCTGGTGGCGCCCAGGGCGACGGAGACCGGGCCGCCGCCCGGTGGCTCCAGCCGCCCGCCCGAGGCCGACAGCTCGTAGACCAGCGTGGCGCCCTCCATCCGCAGGCCCGCGGCGCCGGGCACGGCCGAGGCGAACCCGAGCTGGGCCAGCAACCCCGAGGGGTTCGGCGCGCCGCCCAGCCCCCGCAGGAGCGGGACCAGCCGCCCGGGCTGGCCGGTGAGCAGCGCCCCGGCCCGGTCGGCGTGGGTCAGCGCACCGACGACGTGGGCGGCGGCCGCGGCCACGTCCGCCGCCCCGACCGAGGCCGGCAGGGCGGCCACGTCGGCCCGGGCCGCAGCCAGCTCGGCCTCGACCGCGGCCCCGTCGGCCGGCACCGGCGCGCCGAGCGACGCGGCCAAGGCCTGGGCCGACTGCAGGGCGCCCGCGGCCAGCGCCCGGGCCCGCCCCACGGCGAAGCGCAGCGCAGCCGCCAGCAGCTCGTCCTCGATCCGCGCCACGCCCGTCGCCCCCCTTCAAGGGCCTGCCTGGGGCGGAGGCTAGCGCCGGGGCCCTACTGCCCGCCGGGGCCGGGCGCCACGCCGAGCTGCTGCATGAGCGCGAGCTGGTCGGTCTGGCTCCAGTCGGCCACGATCTTGCCGTCGGCGATGTGGTGGATGGTGATGCCCTCGACGGCCACCGTCTTGCCCGTGGCCGGGATGCCGTAGAAGTTGCCGGTGTGGGTGGCCTTGGCAGTCCACCGGTTGGCCACCTTGTCCCCCTCGACCACGAAGTCCTCGACCACGCCGTGCCAGTCCGGGAAGCCGGCCCGGAACGCCTCGACGAGGGCCTTGAGCCGCGGCGCCAGCTCGGGCGCGAACAGCTCGTCGATCACGTCGACGTCGCCGCCGTTCCACGCCTCGTCCATGTAGCGGCGGACGAGCTCCTTGCCCTGCTCACTGTCCATCCCGTTACTCCCCTTCTCTCCGCCCAGCGCCCGCCGACCCTATCGTTCGATCATGATCAACGGAGTCCACGCCATCGTCTACAGCCGCGACGCCGACGCCGACCGGCGCTTCCTGCAGGATCTCCTCGGCCTCGGCCACGTCGACGCCGGCGACGGGTGGCTCATCCTGGCCGCCCCGCCGGCCGAGATCGCCGTGCACCCCACCGACGGCCCCGGCAGCCACGAGCTGTACCTGCTGTGCGACGACATCGAGGCCACCGTCGCCGAGCTCACGGCCAAGGGGGTCGCCTTCGCCGGGCCGGTCATGGACCGCGGATGGGGGCTGCTGACCACGATCAAGCTCCCCGGCGGCGGCGAGCTGGGCATGTACGAACCCCGCCACGCCCGGCCGGAAGCGATTGGTCAATCCGGGGTCGCATAGGGCCGCGGATCGACCAAACGGTCGGCGGGAGGCGCTCAGGCCGCCGGCGCCGGCAGGGCGCGGACCAGGCGGTCGGCGGTGGCCAAGTCGTCGGCCAGGACCAGGTCGACCACGCCACTGGCCGAGCGCACGACGCGCCCGGAACCCTTCGGGCCGGTGAAGCGGCCGTCGGCGTCGGGCGCCTTGTTCCCGCCCGACCAGCCCCGTGCCCACTTGTCCAGGCTCGTCACCAGGTCGGCGGCGTCGGCCGGGGTGTCGGTCTTCCAGCGGTCGGCCATCCCGATGGCCGTGCCGCAGCGCACGACGCCGTAGGCATCGCCGTTCCAGCCTGCGGCGGCCGTCGCCGCTTCGGCGTCCTTCACCTGCTCGGCCAGCACCTCGCCCATGTCGAACTCACCGAGGGTCCCGGTGTCGACGGTGCCACAGCCCGTGGCCGCGCCGAGGTCGGGCAGGGGCGGGGCCGTCCATCCCTGGGCCGGGTAGGCCTCCGGGTGAAGGATCTGCTCGGTGGACGTCGGCGGGTTCTTGTAGGCGTCGTCGACGGCGGCGAACCCGCCGGCCCGGTAGCGGGCCCGCACGAAATCGAGGCCCTGCACGTACGGCAGCTGGAGCGAGTTGAGCAGGTAGGGCGGGGCCTTCTCGTAGGCGCCGCCGCTGTCGCTGCTGCCTGCCGCGGCCTGGGCCCGCTCGGACGCCGACAGGTGCTGGGCCTCCCACATGGTACGGACCAACTCGGCGTCGCCCTCGATGAGCGCGGTGAAGGCGAAGGACTCCTCGCTCTTGTGGGCGTCGTCGAGGGCCTTGCTCTTCGAGGCGAAGTCGAACTGCTGGTCGGTGAGGGCGTGGGTCAGCTCGTGGGCCAGGACGGAGCGAGTGGCGGGGTCAGGGACGCCCGTGCCCTCCCCGCCGACGAAGAGCTCCTTGGCTTCGTCGTCGTAGAACCCGAGCACGCCGCCCGCCAGCAGGTCGTCGACGGCCTTGGTGTAGTCGAGGTCGCGGGGGATGAGCTGGAGCAGCTTGAGCACCGACGCGTCGGCGGCGATCTCGTCGCGGTGCTTGGCCTCGTCCTGGGCGTTGAGCTCCTTCACCCGCCGGGCCAGCTCGGCCCGCGACACCACCCGGATGGGCAGGTCGGCCTTCCAGGCCAGGCCGCGGATGGCCGAGACCTGGGCCTTGACGTCGTCGACCGCCTTCTGCTGCTCGGGCGACAGGGTCGAGCCTTGGGGCGGGGTGGCCGGCGTGGAGGGCGCCGTCGCCGGCGTGGTGGTGGTGACGCTGGCGATGGCCTTGCGCAGGGTGTCCTGGGCATTCCGGACGCGGGCGATCCCCAGCCCGGCGACCAGCAGGACCACGGCCATGGCGATCAGCACGCCGACGGTGGTCCCGGTGGAGGGCGCCGCCCTGGGAGGACCGTCGCCGTCCATGGCTGCCAACGGTAACGCCGGGCCGGCGCTTATCGGGGCCGGGTCGGGAAGGCCAGGATGGTCAGCGTGCCCACGATGGCCATGGCCGCAGCCAGGCCGTAGAGGACGCCCTTGACCGCCCGGCGGGGACCGGGCGCCCGGACGTAGTCGTCCACGATCCACCGCAGGCCGTTGGCCCCGTGGCCCAGGGCCAGGACCAGCAGCAGCCAGTCGAAGAACCGCCACGCCGGGTTGTGCCAGCGCTCGGCCACGAAGTCGTAGTCGGTGTGGGCCACGTCGTTGACGATATGGGTGACGGTGAAGTGGATGAGGGCCAGGAACACCAGGGCCAGGCCCGACAGGCGCATGAAGGCCCAGGACCACGCCTCGGCGCTGCGCCTGCGGGCCGGGCGCGTCGCCGGCTCCCGCTCGCGGGTGCTCACAGGATGCGCCCGTTGATGAACGGCCACAGGATGACGATCCCCCCGGGGACACCGGCCGCCACGGTCAGGGCCACCACGGCCTGGAACAGCCGGCGCTGGTTGCGGACGGCCTCGGGGAAGACGTCGACGGCGACGATGCGCAGCCCGTTCAGGGTGTGGAACACGAGGGCGAACAGCAGGCCGACCTCGAACATGCGCAGGACCACGTTCCCGTACAGGCGGTGGACCTGGTCGTACGTCGCCGGCCACCGCAGCAGGGACACGTCGACCACGTGCAGCAGCAGGAACAGGAAGACCAGGAACCCGGTGATCCGGTGCAGGAGGAAGGCCCACTGGCCCGACTTGCCCTTGTAGCGGGTGCTGGCCGGGCTCACTTGCTGACCGGGTCGTCCGGCCGGCGGCGGGAGTACCACCGGTCGCCCCACATGGTGGACGAGGCGACGTAGAGGGCGAAGCCGGTGATCACCAGGGTGATGGTGCCCAGGGCGATCGCGAACAGCACCTGGGGGGTGCTCACGGGGCCGGCGCAGGCGGGATGGCGCGGGCGCCGCGGAAGTAGGGCCACAGCGCCTCGGGGAGGGCGACGCTGCCGTCGGGCTGGCGGTGGGTCTCGACCACGGCGGCCCAGACCCGGGGAACGGCCAGCGCCGACCCGTTGAGGGTGTGCACCGTCTCGGTGCCGCCCCGCGCCGCCGGCCGGTAGCGGATGTTGGCCCGGCGGGCCTGGTAGTCGCTGAACCAGGAGACGGAGGACGCCTCCAGCCACATCCCGCACCCGGGGGCGTAGACCTCCAAGTCGAACGTGCGGGCCGCCGAACCCCCCAGGTCGCCGGCGCACAGGTCCAGCACCCGATAGGCCAGGCCCAGGGCCTTCAGCGACCCCTCGGCCCGGGCCAGCAGCTCCTGGTGCACGTCCCGGGCCTGCTCGGGCGTGGCGTAGGCCAGGATCTCGACCTTGTCGAACTCGTGCACCCGGAGCAGGCCACGGGTATCCCGGCCCGCCGCCCCCGCCTCGCGGCGGAAGCACGGCGTGTAGGCCATCAGCCGCATGGGCAGGTCGGCCTCGGCCAGGATCTCGTCACGGGCCAGCGAGGTCAGCGGGACCTCGGCGGTGGGGATGGCCCACAGGTCGTCCCGCTCCAGGTGGTAGCCCTCGTCGGCGAACTTGGGGAGGTGGCCGGTGGAGACCATGGTGTCGGTGCGGACCAGGCTGGGCGGGCGGATCTCCTCGAAGGCGTCGGCGTTGCGGTCCAGCGCCAGCTGGCACAGGGCCCGGACCAGGGTGGCCCCCTGGCCCCGGAAGACCGGGAACATGGAGCCGGACAGCTTGGCCCCTCGCTCGAGGTCGAGGATGCCGAGTTGGGTGCCGATGTCCCAGTGCGGCACCCGCTGGTGGTCGGCGTACGCCCCGCCGTCGTACCCCTCCGTGCGCACGACGACGTTGTCGGCCTCGGAGCCGCCGTCGGGGGCGTCGTCGGCTGGCAGGTTCGGCGTCCGCAGCAGGATGTCGCGAAGGTCGGCGGCGGCGGCGGCGGCCTGGGCGTCCACCTTGCGCTCCTCCTCGCCCAGCAGGCGGCTCTCCGCCGCCTTCGCCTCCGACGCGGCGACGTCCCCGTCGCGCCGGGCCTGGCCGACCTCCTTGGACAGGGCCTTGATCTGGGCCCGCAGCTCGTCGGCCTGGGCCTTCAGGGCCCGCTGCTCGGCGTCGAGGGCCACCGCCCGGTCGATCTCGGACAGGTCGATCCCGCGGCGGGCCAGGCCGGCCTTCACCGCCTCCAGATCCGTCCGCAGCCGCCTGGGGTCGAGCATCAACGGACGGTAGCGTGCCGGTGATGCCGGCCATAGACGTTTCCCGGCTGGTCGTCCGCTACCCCGGCGGCGTCACGGCCGTCGACGACCTCTCCTTCTCGGCCGAGGCGGGCCAGGTCGTCGCCCTGCTGGGCCCGAACGGGGCGGGCAAGACGACGACGGTCGAGACGCTGGAGGGCTACCGGTCGCCCACGTCGGGCGCGGTGCGGGTGCTGGACCTGGACCCGATCGCCGACCACGCCCGCCTCGCCCCTCGCATCGGGGTGATGCTGCAGAAGGGCGGGATCTATCCGGGCATCCGGCCCGTGGAGGCGGTCCGGCTGTTCGCCGCCTTCTACGACCGCCCCGAGGATCCCACCGCCCTGCTCGACCGGTTGGGCCTGGGTGCAGTCGCCCGCACCCAGCTGCGGCGGCTTTCCGGGGGCGAGCAGCAGCGGCTGTCGCTGGCCCTGGCCCTCATCGGCAAGCCCGAGGTGGCGTTCCTGGACGAGCCCACCGCGGGGGTCGACGTGGGCGGGCGCCAGGTCATCCGCCAGGTCATCGGCGAGCTGCGGGACCGGGGGACGTGCGTCCTGCTGGCCACCCACGAGCTCGACGAGGCCGAGCGGGTGGCCGACCGGGTGGTGATCGTCGACCACGGCACGTTGCTGGCCAGCGGGACGCCGGCCGAGCTGATGTCGCCCACCGACCGCCCCTCGTTCGCCTTCGGCACGCCGGCGCCGGTCGACGTGGCCGCGCTGTCCGCTCACCTGGCCGCCGAAGTCGTGGAGGTGCGGCCGGGCGAGTACCGGGTCGGCGCCCCGCCGTCGCCCCTCACGGTGGCGGCCCTCACCGCCTGGCTGGCCGAGCGCGACCTGCCGCTCGCCGACCTGCGGGCCGGCCGCCAGTCCCTGGAAGACGTCTTCCTGCGCCTGACGAGCGAGCCGTCGTGAAGAGGTTGGTGGCCCAGACCAGGGTGGAGCTGGCCCTCACCCTGCGGCGGGGCGAGTCGGTCCTGCTGTCGCTCGGCATCCCGATCCTGCTGCTCGCCTTCTTCTCGACCGTCGACGTGCTGCCGACGAACACGGCCGAGCCGATCGACTTCCTGGCCCCCGGCATCCTGGCCCTGGCCGT